>DWYO01000275.1 GCA_019118725.1 Candidatus Parabacteroides intestinavium
CGCAGAAGGAGCCCCTCAAGCATCCGAAACAGCAATACCAACTGACTGAGGCGGCTGAAGAATGGATAAAGAACTACATTACATAAAATATGGGGGGAGCGGTACAACTGTGATACAACATCCCATGAAAAGTGTCAAAAAATTAGACAGCAGTGTCCAATTTTTTGACACTGCTCTTCTAAGTAAAAAGTATTATCTAATTGACCATCAACAACATAACAGTTTTGGCACAATCTTTGCTTGTATTTCAATAGAAATAGAAAAACAAAGCAAAAATGAAACATATTATTCTGACAACGGTTCTCTCGTTTGGCTTGCTGAATGTAGCGCAAGCGCAGGACAGACTTTGGTCATTGGACGATTGCATGAAGTATGCCGTAGAAAACAGCCCTTCCGTAAAGAAGCAAATCCATACGGCTAATACCTACAAGGCAGAGCGTGACGCAGCAATAGCCTCTTTCTTTCCGGCGGTAAATGCCGGGGTGGGCGTAAATTATAATTACGGACGTTCCATCGACCCGGAAACGAATACGTACAATAATGTATCTACATTCGACAATTCCTATCAATTGCAACTTCAAATTCCAGTCTTTACAGGCGGACAATTGATCAACCAATGGCTCAAAGCCAAGTCAAACAGACGGATGGGATTGAATGATGTCCAGAAAGCGAAAGATGATCTGGCACTTCAGACCATGCAATACTTCATGGATGCCGTCTATTATAACGGAACTATCCGCATGGCGGAAGAGAAATTAGAGGAAAGTCGCTTGTTGCTTCAACAAACCCGGCGTCAAGCCGAACTCGGATTGAAAAGTCAAGCCGATGTAGCCCAGTTTGAAGCACAGGTAGCTACAGATGATTATTCGTTGACGCACCAGCAAAACCTCTACAACACCGCTATGGTGCAACTCAAGGAATCAATGAACTATCCGGCAGACAGTGTCTTGCCAATTGATACGGTAGTTCCGGAACTGACCCTGCTTCCGGAGGTAGAGAACGTAACAGAGATATTCGATTACGCCAGTGCGAACAATCCTACGGCATTGCAGGCGGATTTCCAATTGAAGCAATCGAAGTTTGAATACCGGATTAACAAAGGCGCTCTGCTCCCAAGCATTTATTTCGGAGCCGGAGTCTCGACCAATTATTTCAAGAATCTGAGCGGAGATGCGGAGGCGGTTCCGTTCCGTGAACAGTTCACGAACAACCGAGGCGAATACATTTCTTTCTCGTTAAGCTTCCCCTTATTTGACGGGCTGAGCCGCATCACCAACGTGCGCCGTTCGCGTAATAATATGCGGATCGCCCAAGAGACAAAGACCGAAGTGCTTCGCCAATTGAGAACCGCCGTAGAGCAATCGGTACTGGACCGCCGAGGTTATGCCAAGGAAACCATCCAGATGCAGAAGAAAGTCAAGTCGGATGCCCTGGCTTATCAGGTAACAAGCCGCAAATACGAAGAAGGACTGATGAGTCCTATCGATGTACAAACCAGTGCTGCGACACTCCTGCAATCTCGTGCCGACCTGTTACAAAAGAAACTGATGTACCAGATGAAATGCAAACTGGTGGATTACTATAAAGGGAAACCGCTTTATTAAATCATATAAGGGACAAATCAATAAGAGAACGGCCAACTTAAAAACTAATAAACTAAAAAAACTAAAAACAATATGGATATTCAATTAGAAAAGAAAAAAGGCATTCAGAAGAAACATATTCCATATATCATCGGTGGAGTCGCGTTTCTGGCAATTGTGGCAAGTGTAGTATTTGGCAACCATGCTTCGACCTTGAAAGTAGAAGCCCGCGGATTGAGCATCGGAGAGGTCAAGAAAGAGCTGTTCAATGACTTCGTCCGGGTGGACGGGCAAGTGCAGCCTATCACCGTAGTGCAGCTCAGTCCGGAAGAGGGCGGAATCGTCCAGGAAAAGGTAGTAGAAGAGGGTGCGCAAGTCAAGAAAGGAGATGTGATAGTCCGCCTCTCCAATTCGAACCTCGACCTGGAAATCCTGAATGCAGAGGCGGAACTGGCTGAAAAGCAGAACCTGCTCCGCAATACGCAGGTAACGATGGAACAGGACAAACTGAACAACGAAACCGAACGGGCACAATATGCCATGGACATGTCGCGTGCCA
Organism: Candidatus Parabacteroides intestinavium; assembly: GCA_019118725.1. Taxonomy (GTDB): domain Bacteria; phylum Bacteroidota; class Bacteroidia; order Bacteroidales; family Tannerellaceae; genus Parabacteroides; species Parabacteroides intestinavium. The sequence goes on from DWYO01000275.1 coordinate 2,143, forward strand.
AACGTAAATACGAACAATATCACCAGCTTTATCAAGAAGAACTGGTGGCGAAAGAAGATTACCTTCAGGCCAAAGAGGATTATGACTTGGCGCAGAAGAAATATGACCTGGTGGTTCAACGGTTAGTACAAGATTCTCTTTCACGGGGTATCCAGATGGAAGAAATGGAATTCAGCCTGGCCAATATGCGCAAGAACATCCAACTTATCCACCAACGCAAGGAGAACCTGAATGTACGTTCGAAGATCGATGGCGAACTGGGACTTCTGGATGTTGTCCTGGGACAGAACATCATGGCGGGCTCTATGATTGGACAAGTCAATGACTTGTCGGATTACAAAATCGAGGCGATGATAGACGAGCACTATATCGACCGGGTAAAACAAGGATTATCGGCTACATTCGACCGGCAAGGGCAACAATTCTCCTTGACCGTCCGCAAGGTCTATCCAGAGGTACGCGAGGGCAAGTTCCGCACCGATTTCGTCTTCACGGGGGAACGTCCGGACAATATCCGTACCGGTCAGACCTACTATATTAACTTAGAGTTAGGCCAGCCTACCGAAAGCATCATCATCCCGAAAGGCACCTTCTTCCAAAGCACAGGCGGAAACTGGGTATTCGTACTTGACCCGGACGGCAAAAAGGCTTATCGCAGGCAGATTAAGATTGGCCGACAGAATCCGCAATATTACGAAGTTTTGGATGGATTGGAACCGGGCGAAAAGGTAATCGTATCGAATTACGAGGCTTATAAAGATAACGAAGTGCTGGTGTTAGAATAAACGCCACCTTCACCTCTCCCCGAAGGGGGAGATCTTAAACATCAAAAGAATAAACAGATAATGTATAACCGATAAAAATAAGTCCCCTCAACAGAACTCACCCTGTGTGGAATGTGCAGAAAGGGCTCCGAATATGACAAACAATATCCAAATGGCGATGCGCTCTCTCATGCAGAAAGGCCGCCATAACATTATGAAAATTACATCTCTGGCACTAGGATTGGCTGTAGGATTGGTTCTGATAGCGAAAGTTTGCTTCGAACAATCATTTGATGATTTCTATCCGGATAATGAACGTATCTATTGCATTTACGAAAAAATAAATATGAACGGGAAGTTAAAGCCTTATCCACAAACCTCCGGCGGGACAGCAGTATTGATGAAAGAATTGATGCCAGAAATCGAAGCGTCCACCCGCTTTACCTACTTAGACGAAGGGGCAACATTGACTCTTACCGATAGTCAAAAAAAACTGAAAGCCACCTATGCAGTGGCAGACAGCAATTTGTTTAACGTCCTGCCCCGCCCTATCTTACAAGGGAACGCAAAAGAGACGCTGGCCCGTCCAATGTATGCCATCATCTCTGATGAGATGGCTGAGATGATGGGAGGAGGAGATGTGATTGGAAAAACTTTCTCGTTCGACGGGAACGAAAAAGCGGTTCTGACAGTAGGTGGTGTCTTCGAACACTATCCGGAGAACAGTTCGCATCAGATAGACATCTACATCTCTATGCCCTCCATCGCCAAATTCACCGGAGATGGTTCAATGCTCACAGTGGGTAATGATCGATACAAAAGCTTTATCAAATTAGTAAAAGGAGCATCCATCTCCCAGATTGAAGAGCAGATCCCGAAGTTCATCAAGACTTATCTGCCTACCGAAGAGTTGAAAAAAGCAGGAGTAGAATTCAATTACGAATTTCATGAAATACAAGACGAGCATAAACAGAACGAAAGCGTCCGGAGCATGATTTACATGCTCTCGCTGATAGCGTTCGCACTGATATTCGTAGCAGTTATGAATTATATCCTGATTACCGTATCATCGGTAGTAGGCCGGAGCAAAGAGGTAGCGGTTCGTAAATGTTACGGGGCTTCGGTAGGGAATATACACGGAATTATCTTTGCGGAGGCATTCGTACACGTGGTAATCGCTCTTTTGGTGGCCGTACTCATACTCTTTACTTTTCAGGATCAAGTCACCACCTTGTTGGGCACACCCATCCAAGCCTTGCTGTTCAGCCGGAGCATGTGGATTATTTTGGGTGTAAGTCTTAGTGTATTGCTCGTGACAGGATTCTTACCCGGTTCGCTTTACGCTCGTATACCGGTGGCCGCCGCGTTCCGTAACTACCGGGAATCAAAGCGAATCTGGAAACTGGCACTGCTTTTTATCCAATTTACAGCAGCAATCTTCTTGGTTATCCTTTTATTGGTTATCCATAAACAATATCATCGCATGACGAACGATGATCCGGGGTATAACTACGAGAATCTGGCTTATATTCCGATCAATGTCCTTTCGCGTGATACTACGGCACGCCAACTGATTATGCAGGAATTAAAACGTTTGCCGGAGATAGCTGAGATAGGTTACTCAACAGAGCTCCCGATACAAGAGGTATCCGGTGACAATGTTATGCTTCCGGGCGAAGATCGGGAATTGTTCAATTGCGCAGATCAGTTCTATGCCAGTTCCAATTTTTTTGACCTGATGGAGATACCGATTATTGAGGGACGTACCTTCAATCCCTCACTCGGCATGGAGAATGAAGTGATGGTAAGCCGCAAATTCGTAGAATATATGAAACGTACCGCCGGCTGGGATGGAAGTCCTATTGGCCGACAAATCTGTATTACTTCACATAACTATAAGAACAAGGCACAGACCATCTGTGGCGTATTCGAAGATTACCGACTCGGAAGTATTGCCGACAAAGAAGACCGTCCTATCGCCCTGTTCTGCGCAACCGAAGATTTATACAATTGGGGAATAGGTATTTGGGGACAGATATTAGTGAAATATCATCACCTCACCCCCGAAGCTTTGCAGAAAACCAAAGACCTCGTGGAGCAACTTTGCCCTACTTCCGACCTGCATGTCTATTCATATAAGAATGAAATGATCGGCTTGTACACCGGAACCAAGAATTTCCGCGATTCGGTAATAGCTGGAGGTATCATCACCCTAATCATCCTCCTGATTGGATTGATAGGCTACACCACAGACGAGGTAAACCGCAGACGCAAGGAGATAGCTATACGAAAAATTAACGGGGCAGTGATGCGCGATATCCAGCAGATTTTTCTGAAAGATCTGGTGAAAATTCTACTTCCTGCCATCGCATTGGGTATTCCGTGTGCTTGGAAAGTGGCACAGGGATGGCAGGAACAGTTCTCCGAGAAAGTGCCCTTGTTATGGTATTTCTTTGTGGGAGGAGTATTATTGGTCATCGCGGTTATTTTTGGTGTAGCAGGCTATAACGTCCATCGCATCGCCAACGATAATCCGGCCAACAGCATCAAGTCAGAATGACAAAGAACCGGGATAACATAATGTGCAGTTAGGATATAAAATAAAAAGAATCATGAATATACTACTGAATTTTAAAAGCTATTTCAAATTCCTGAACCGGAACAAGGCTTACACAACGATAAACCTCTTCGGTCTGTCCATTTCATCCATGTTTGTGCTGTTGATAGCCGTCTATACATGGCAAGAGCTATCGACCGACAGTTTTCAGGAGAACAAAGAACGTATTTATCTGGTTGGGAGCGAAGAGTTGCCCTGCTTTGGTGCAGCGGTTCCGTATATGCTGAAAGAGCGCTATCCGGAAGTGGAGAAGGTCTGCCCTATGGTATTCGACCAAGCCAGCAATGCACCGATAGAGTCGGATGGAAAAAAGATAAACGCTAGCATTGCCTTTGTAGATAGTACCTTTTTTGACCTCTTTTCATTCCGGCTCTTGCAGGGGGACCCGAGAAATGCCTTGGTATCGACATCCAGCGCGGTACTGTCGGAGTCATTCGCCCGAAAAATGTTCGGTACGGAGGATGTCATGGGACGGAACTTCACTATCGATACCCTGCGTTTCACGGTGAGTGGCGTCGTGGAAGACATCAAGCACTCGGCGATACCTGAGAATGATGTACTGCTGACTTGGCGTTCCGTGAAGGAGTTTAACTCCAGCCTCGCGCCCGACCAACTGGGTAATGCAGGCTCTACGGTTTGCGCTGTGCTCACCCATGAAGGGGTGAATTTCAAAGAGCGTTCGGCAGATATCTGCGAATGGCTCAAGACATTCTTCTGGGCTTACGAACAAGGAATCTGGAAAGAAGTGCGCATGGAGAAGCTATCGGATTATTACTTTGCCGGTTGGGGAGGACAATGGCCGCTACATCGAGGAGAACGCCGTTTTGTAATGGTATTGATGTCTGTTGGTATTCTGATTCTGCTCTTCGCTGTACTGAACTACATCAATCTGACCGTCGCACAGGCAGGATTCCGTGCGAAAGAGATGGCGACACGCCGCCTGCTCGGTTCCTCCCGCATGGAATTGTTTTGGCGATTAATGTCTGAGTCCGTATTGATGTGCCTGATTGCGCTCATACTGGCAATATGGTTATCCTTCATCGTAGAGGGAGTTGCCAACGATTTATTACAAACGAAGTTGGATTTGACGGTGTTGTTCTCGCCGGTTTGGATCAGTGCTATCTTAGCGTTTATACTCATCATCGGCGGCATCTCCGGATGGCTGCCGGCAACGGTTATTTCGAATGCAAAGCCTATTGAAGTGGTACGCGGCACATTGCGTACGAAAACAAAAATGACTTATAGCAAAGTGTTCATTACGTTCCAGAATTTCATAACCATCGTGATGCTCACCTGTTCGTTGGTGATGATATGTCAGATCCTCCACATGATACACGCCCCTATCGGCTACAACACAAAAGGCATCTATTGGATAGAAACAGCCATGATGGAAACATCCCAACAGCAAGCCTTCCGCGATAAGCTGTCATCCATCAGCGGCGTAGTCCGAGTAGGACGCACGCAGGGATTGCCGCTGCTCGGCAGTAACAATTGGACCTGCACATTCAGCGATGGAGGCATCAAACGAAACATTTCCTTCCAACAATACCCGATGGACCAGAATGCTTTTGAAATGTTAGGGCTCAAAATGATTCGCGACAACCATTCTGCCGATCCGAACTGGTACTTGAACGAAGAAGCCATGCGCCAAATGAATCTCCCGCAAGACGCACCCAGCTTCTCCGTCAACAACCAAACGCCCATCCCTATCTCTGGAGTTGTATCTGATTTTCGCGAAGGAAATATCACGAGCGAAGTTTCTGCCGTGATGTTCCGATTCCTGAAGTCCGATGAGCCGGCGTGGTGCTTCCTGGTAGAGCTGCAAGGCGATCCTTACGCAACTGTCAACCAAATCAAGGAAGCCTATAGCGACCTCACCGATGGCTTAGAATTGAACGGTGGTTTCTATGACCAGACCCTGCAGGACAGTTTCCAGTCGCAGATACGTTTGGCCAAGATTGTAGGCGTATTTACAGCAGTGGCGATTCTCATCTCGTTGTTAGGACTGCTGGCTATGTCTACCTATTTCATCCAGCAACGCTCACTGGAGGTGGCTGTACGGAAAGTATTCGGCTCAGACAATCGGCAAATATTGACACAATTAGTGAGGATCTTCCTGATGTATGTGGTAATTGCATTTGTATTTGCCGTACCAGTTTCCTACTACGTGATGAGCAATTGGTTGGCAGACTACAGCTATCGTATCTCGCTGAATCCGTTGATCTTTGTTTCCACTGGTATCTTCTGCCTATTTATCTCCTTCTGTACTGTTTTCTACCAGAGTTGGCACGCTGCTAATGCCAACCCGATAGAGAGTTTCCGGAAGAGGATGCAGTAAACAGAATTTGAGAAGATAGAAGGAGTTTGACTTGCTATCACTCCGCTACGCTTCGTTAGGAGTTATGGCGGTGTGTCATAATGAGATATTAGCACACAGGCAACACAGAAACAGATTTCCATAGATTTATTCGACTGTACATCAATAATATATAATCTGTGGTCATCTGTTGCATCTGTGTTATTTGTGTGCAATTTTATATTTTGACGCACTTCCTTAAACCCAAAGTCTAATGACCGATTTGG
>DWYO01000276.1 GCA_019118725.1 Candidatus Parabacteroides intestinavium
CAAGGAGGTGTCACCTTGAATATGCTGGCTTGTGGAATCATTTTATTAGGAGTCGCTACGACTTTGATCATTCACTTTATTACTAATATCCCGATACCTACTATGGTCGGTATTTTGTCTGGTGCTGTAACAAACACTCCGGGATTAGGTGCAGCTCAACAAGCCTATTCGGATATGTATGGTGTGAGTGACAATACGATTCCTATGGGATATGCGGTTGCTTACCCGTTAGGTGTAATCGGAATCATCCTGTCAACAATCATTATCCGTTATGTATTCCACATTTCTTTCCAAAAAGAGAATGAGGACTTGGAGAAGACAGAAACATCTCACAGTAATGAAGCAATGCCTATTTCGCTCCTTGTCAAGAATCCGGCTATCTTCAACAAATCGGTTGGTGAACTTTCCGCTTTGCTTGAGCACCGTGATTTTGTCATTTCACGTATTTGGAGGGACAGTGACAAACAAATCGACATTGTTTCCTCTTCTACCATTTTGCATGAAAACGATAAAGTTTTTGTCATTACGACAGAGCAGGATGTTGAAACCATCAAGACCTTCATTGGTGAAGAAATCGATATGGAGCGCAAACAATGGATCCGCATGGAAAGTCAATTCATCAATCGCCGTATCTTGATCACCAAACCGGAGCTGAACGGTAAACGTTTGGGGGATCTGAAATTGCGCAAGTTATATGGTATCAACATTACCCGTATCAATCGTGCCGGAATGGATTTGGTAGCAAAGCCTAATCTGAGCTTACAAGTCGGAGACCGTGTAAATGTGGTCGGAACTGAAACCGCGATTGCCAATGTAGAAAAGGTATTGGGTAATTCCATGAAACGATTAAATGAACCGAATCTGATTGCTATCTTTGTAGGTATCGCATTGGGTATCATTTTAGGAAGCATTCCTATCGTATGTCCGGGTGTGCCACAACCTATTAAATTAGGATTAGCCGGAGGTCCGCTGATTGTAGCAATCTTAATCAGCCGTTTCGGTTATCATTACAAACTGGTCACATTCACTACCCACAGCGCAAATCTGATGCTGCGTGAAGTAGGATTGGCGATGTTCTTGGCTTGTGTAGGCTTGAATGCCGGTAACGGATTTGTCGACACCGTAATAAACGGTGGATATGCCTGGATTGGCTATGGATTCATCATCACTATAGTTCCTTTGTTAATTATTGGTTTTATAGCCCGTTATTTCTATAAAGTGAACTATTTCACATTGATGGGACTGATTGCCGGAAGTACAACCGACCCGCCAGCATTGGCTTATGCAAACACAACAGCCGGAAACGATGCTCCTTCTGTGGGATACGCTACGGTCTACCCGCTGTCTATGTTCTTGCGCGTTGTAACGGCACAGCTATTGATACTGTTCTTTGCCTGATTTAAGAAGCCGTCTTGAATAAATTCAAAACAGCTTTTAAAGATGAGGGAACAAGTTAACAAGGTCTTATATTACGTCCTTGTCAGCTTGTTCCCTTGTTGCTTTGTAACCGCCCTGCTAAATTCCTAAAATCTCTATCGGCTGCTGTTTTTCCTTATCTAACGGAACCGCCTGATAGTTTACTTTAGAGAAATCTATCGTTTTCAGATCAATACAGCGAATCGTACTGTTATACATTGTCCGATAATAAATCATCCTATTCTGTATATCTGTTGAAGAGGTCCATTGGGTGGCACTGGGAATATCAGAAGGTATTTCTCCGGGCTTAAATTCTATGCCTACCGGAATATCAAAATTATTCAGAATCTGGAAACTCTGCAACACACTCTTCGGACCATTTTCCTGTTGTGGGGCTGTAGTTTGATAGAATGCGGCACGCACAAAACGCGATGGAGGTGTCACGTCACCAGGTATACCCAAAAATCCGCTACCTGCACCAAAAGGTTTCAGTGTTATTTCACCGAAAGATTTTGCCTTGGTACCCCCGGAATACAAATTTACATAATTATTCAAATTAGTCATCTGCCATTCAAAACCAGGCGAATTGGTCAATACGCCCAATTTATTCTCATAAAAGCAGAGCTTTCCCCCAACGATTTCCACAACCACTTGCTGCCCCGAAGGATCTGCAATACGCCAATGTACGGTCGAAGCCCGTGGGTCGATAGCTACGACATGAATCTTTGGAAGGGCTTGTTTCACCTCCTCTACAGTCCGGAAACTACCTAAAATCCACGAAACCAATTGCAGGTCAGCAATACTTGTCTCCTTTTGTGCCTCAACAAACGTTTCATATTCGCCATATTGAGGAAAATAGAAAAGCCCGGCAGAGAGTCCGACTTCGTTGATGCCCTCCGCAACAAATTCTTTCTGCTCTACTGCCAACCCGACATATCCATATTGAGCTGTAATCTCCATGCCATCCGTTCTTCCTCCCGGGAGGTAAGAAGACTGCACATACCCTCGGGGAACAATCACATACTGGCTATTCAAATCGCTGCTGCCCCATTCTATCGTCCGTGCCACAACAGTTGTTCCATCTTTCGCCTTCAAGGTGATGCCCGTACAGGCATCTGTTTTTACTATTGGCATAAACGGCATA
>DWYO01000277.1 GCA_019118725.1 Candidatus Parabacteroides intestinavium
AGACCGCTCAACGGTTCTTTTTTTCTGAAAGAAAGCTCTTCGGGTATTTTGCCCCTTCTGCCAGCATCTTGCTTCCCGACTTGCCTCGACGTAGCCCGCTACGCCTTCTGCAAGCCGAAAAGCAATCCGCATGACATAAGGGGGCAATCTACCCAAAGTCTAATGACCGATTTGGGATAAATCGTTTTCAGAAGACTCGTGATCCCTTTTCTGGGGATGAACGTTTCACTGCATCCGAAGGGAAGTTTGAACTTTTGTCGGATGCGGTATGAATATTTGCGGCTTATTATCCGCACGAAACCGTAAAATCAGTATTATTGATGAAGTCCGCATCTTTGTAATTCAGAATTAAATAGTATCTTTGTGCGGTATTAAAATAACCCTTTTTTAGAGAACATGGAAAATAAACAACAGTATCAGGGATTGAATCCTGAACAAGTGGCGGAGAGTCGCAGACTGCATGGTGAGAATGTATTGACTCCGCCGGAGAAGACCTCGTTATGGAAACAGTTTTTGGAGAAATTTGAAGATCCGATTATCCGCATATTATTGGTGGCCTGGGTGCTGTCGATGGTGATTGCCGGAGTTCATTGTTGGGGGCCTGAGGCTGCCGGATTTAGCGCATTCTTGGAGCCCTTGGGCATTTTCTTTGCCATTATGCTGGCCAGTTGTGTCGGTTTCTTCTTTGAAGTAAAAGCCAACCGTGCTTTTGATGTGCTGAATACGGTGAATGATGATATTCTGGTGACGGTGGTTCGTGGGGGAAAGATTACGGAAGTGCCTCGCCGGGATATTGTGGTGGGCGATGTCGTATTGTTGGGAACAGGAGACGAGGTGCCTGCCGACGGCCATTTGTTGGAGGCTGTTTCGTTGCAAATCAACGAATCAACGTTGACCGGAGAGCCGTTGATCAGCAAAACGACCCGTGAGGAAGATTTCGATGCGGAGGCTACTTATCCGTCAAATGTCGTGATGCGGGGAACGACCGTGGTAGACGGCCATGGCGTAATGGTTGTGGAACAGGTCGGTGATGCTACCGGTTATGGCAAAGTGTATGAAGGCTCGCAGATAGATAACAATATAGATACGCCTCTCCAGATTCAGCTGAAAGGATTGGCAAACGTAATTAGCAAAGCCGGTTATACGATTGCGGTGGTGACGTTCTTGGCTTTAGCGGGAAAAATGATTCTTTCGGGTGAGTCTTATTCGGTGATGGAGTGGATCTCTCATCTGTTGAATTTCTTTATGGTGGCTGTGACGTTGATCGTTGTCTCGGTGCCGGAAGGTTTGCCGATGAGCGTTACATTGAGCTTGGCATTGAGTATGAACCGTATGCTGAAGACTAACAACTTGGTGCGTAAGATGCATGCCTGTGAGACGATGGGAGCTACAACCGTGATTTGTACCGATAAGACCGGAACGTTGACCCAAAATCAGATGCAGGTGCATGAGACGAAGTTCTATAATTTGACGGATCAGAAACTGGGAGATGACGAGTTGAGCAAACTGATTCAAGAGGGGATTGCGGTCAACTCTACAGCTAATCTGGAACGTGAAAATGGTACGGTCAAGACTTTGGGAAATCCGACGGAAGCTGCCTTGTTGTTATGGTTGAATGCCCAGCAGGTAGATTATCTTCCTTTGCGGGAAGCGGCGGAGGTGGTGAGCCAGTTGACCTTCTCGACCGAGCGTAAATACATGGCAACGGTGGTCAAATCTTCCCTTTTGGGCAAGAAAGTGTTGTATGTAAAGGGTGCCCCTGAAATAGTCCTTTCCAATAGCCGCCGTGTTGCGATGAACGGAGCGTATGTCCCGGTAGAAGAGGCACGCCCGGAAATCGAACGGCAACTTCTGGCTTATCAGAACCAGGCAATGCGTACATTAGGATTTGCTTATCAGATATTGGATGAAGGTGCCGATGAGGCTCCTTATACAGACGGACGTCTGAATCCGGATGTAGATCTGACGTATATCGGCATTGTGGCTATCTCGGATCCGGTGCGTAAGGATGTGCCGGCGGCTGTTCAAAGTTGTATAAAAGCCGGAATATCCGTGAAGATCGTTACAGGCGATACGCCCGGAACAGCGCGTGAGATTGGCCGGCAGATTGGCATTTGGAAACCGGAAGATACCGATCGTAATATAATAACCGGTCCTGCATTTGAGGCTTTGAGTGACAAGGAGGCTTTGGATCGGGTATTGGATTTGAAGATTATGTGCCGTGCCCGTCCTACGGACAAGCAAAGATTGGTTCAGCTCTTGCAACAGAAGGGGGCAGTGGTAGCGGTAACCGGTGACGGAACGAACGATGCTCCTGCCTTGAAGGCGGCGCAGGTCGGTCTTTCGATGGGTGACGGTACATCGGTGGCAAAAGAGGCGAGCGATATTACGATTTTGGATAACTCGTTCAGCAGTATTACCCGTGCGGTGATGTGGGGCCGTTCGCTGTATCGGAATATTCAGCGGTTCTTATTATTCCAGCTGACCATTAATGTGGCTGCTTGTCTGATTGTATTGTTGGGGTCACTGATCGGCACAGAGTCTCCGTTGACCATCACGCAGATGTTGTGGGTCAATCTGATTATGGATACATTTGCCGCTGGAGCATTGGCCTCACTTCCTCCGAATGAGCGTGTGATGAATGATAAACCGCGCCGGAGCGGACCGGATGGCGATTTTATCATTACCCGGCCGATGGCCTATCGCATTTTCGGTGTCGGTATTGTTTTTGTTGCCGTTCTGATGGGATTGTTGTTGCATTTCCATGCATCCGAAGGATTGAGTGCACACGATTTGTCTTGGTTCTTCTCTTTCTTCGTCATGCTTCAGTTCTGGAATATGTTTAACGCGAAGGCCTTTATGGAAGGAACATCAGCGTTTGCCCACATGAAAGAAAGCAAGAGTTTCTTGTTTGTTGCAGCACTGATTTTAGTCGGACAATATTTGATTGTTACGTTCGGTGGGCAGATGTTCAATGTCGTTCCGCTTTCGTGGAAGGATTGGGGCGTTATTATCGGTTCTTCTTCCCTGGTATTGTGGGTAGGAGAGATA
>DWYO01000278.1 GCA_019118725.1 Candidatus Parabacteroides intestinavium
AGGTGCATACGTTGGAATTTAGTAGACGTTTGTAAATCTCTTGGGTCAGGTAAATGTCGTAAAATGCATCGTGCAGCTTTTTGCTTTCTAACGGAATTCCTAAAGCTCGTGCAACGGTTTCTTGCTTGAAATCAGGCATTTTATGACGCTTGTGCAATAAATGCTGGGTGGCTAATACCATCACGTCAATCGAATTTACCCAAAACCACGAATAGAAATAATTATCCCCATTCTGCACGAAAAAGGCCTTCAGGAAATAATTGTCGAACGATGCGTTATTGTATCCTGCCAGAAAGAACTTATCTTGACGATTATACTTATCCACATATTTGGAAAGCATGGCGATAAACTGATTGTAGACTTGGCCCATAGGCGGATAATGCATAATTTGTTCACGCGTGACACCGCAAACCCGCAAGGCCTCTTCGTCAATATCACATTGCGGATTGGGCTGGACGTGGAAATTGAAAGTTTCTTGGGACTTTCCGTCAATGACAATCTCTCCGCTTATCTGATGAATTCCATTACGCCAATAACGGATTCCGGTCGTTTCCAAATCAAAAAAAAGTATCTTCATGCTTTGTTGTTTATATTATTGTGGTGTAGCGACCGATTTGTTTATCGAGTCAATATAGTTCAGTATCTCGTCCCGTCCCTCTTTGGTCTCGGATGAAGAGCAAAGGATAGGGGGCAACTCTTCCCACGTTTCCAACAACTGTTGTTTGTAGAAATTCATGTTTTCCGCTAAACGGCTACGGCTTAATTTGTCGATTTTAGTGAAGATAATGGCAAAAGGGACACCGTTTTCGCCTAACCATTCCATAAATTCCAAGTCAATCTTCTGGGGTTTGTGCCGGCTGTCCAAAAGTACAAATAAGCAGGTCAATTGCTCCCTGTACAAAATATAGCTTTCGATAAGCTTGCGCAATTGTTCCCGTTGTTCTTTTCCCCGTTGGGCAAATCCATATCCTGGCAAGTCTACGAGAAACCATTGATTGTTGATTAGAAAATGATTGATCAACAAAGTCTTTCCGGGCTTTTGTGACGTCATGGCCAAGCCCTTGCGTGCCGTAAGCATATTGATGAGTGAAGACTTGCCCACATTACTGCGCCCAATGAAAGCATATTCCATACGTGTCCCTTCCGGACATTTCCGAACATCGGTATTACTGATAACAAATTCTGCGCTTTTAATTTCCATGCGTATAATGTTGTTTGTTTTTATTGTTTATTGATAACATCCATAACCCCAAAAAGGTTATTGCTCCGTTCAACATCAGCATCTCATAGCCGAATGTATATCCTGCAAAATGCTCACCCCAATAACTGATGGCAAAGCAGAGAATCGGAGAAACTATGCAAATATACGGAACAAATCTGTCTTTTGGATGCTTTTTTGTGAAAAGTCCGAAAACAAATAGGCCCAGAAGCGGGCCGTAAGTATAAGAGGCAATCATATAAATGGCATCAATGACACTCCGGTTGTTTACCTCTTTTATGATGATAATGATGAGGGCAAAAAGTACCGAAATCAGAAAATGAACCTTCAATCGGGTGCGTTTTGCCTTTTGGGCATCTTCTTTTCCGATGTTCAGGATATCCACGCAGAATGAGGTGGTCAGTGCCGTCAGTGCTGAATCGGCACTACTGAATGCCGCAGCTATAATACCGATAGTGAAGAAGATAAGCAGGCTATTATCTAATATTCCGGAGGTGCAAAACATGGGAAGTATATCATCGCTCAGAACGGGAAGTGTGATATGCTCTTTCTCGGCCAGAATCAGCAACAAGACCCCTAAGGAAAGGAAAAGAAAGTTGACTGGGGTAAAGGCAAATCCATACGTGTACATGTTTTTCTGGGCATCGCGCAGGCTTTTGCAGGAAAGATTCTTTTGCATCATGTCCTGGTCAAGTCCGGTCATTACAATAGTGATAAATATACCGCTGAAGAATTGTTTGGCGAAATGCTGGGTACTATGCCAGTCGGAAAACTCGAAAATCCGGAAATGAGGGCTTTCAGCAATGGCCTGAATCATACTTACGGTGTCAAGTCCCAGCCCTTTCTTGACCTGCCAGATAATCATAATTAGCATGGCTACTAAGCAGATGGCCTGTATCGTATCTGTCCATATAATCGTTTTGATGCCACTCCGGAAAGTATATAGCCAGACCAGGAAAATACTCAATACGACCGTTACGCCAAAAGGAATGTTCCAGGTACTGAATACATAATGTTGCAAGATAAGAACTACGAGGTAAAGGCGTGCCGCGGCTCCGATTATTTTGGAAATCAGAAAGAAAGAGGCTCCTGTTTTATAGCTGTTCATCCCTATACGGTCTTTCAGATAGGTATAGATAGAGGTCAAATGCAATTTGTAATAAAGTGGCAAAAGGACATGGGCTATCAGGATATATCCGAAAAAGAATCCGAAAACCGTTTGCATATAGGTCATGTCAATGCTCCTCACCATCCCCGGAACGGAGACAAAGGTTACCCCGGAAAGGGATGTGCCGATCATTCCGATAGATACTATGTACCAAGGCGACTGGCGGTTTCCGATAAAGAATGCCTCATTATTGGAGCTTCCTCGGCCTGTTATCCAAGCTATTAAAAGTAAAACGCCAAAGTAGATGGCTATGATAAAAAGAATGATATAA
>DWYO01000279.1 GCA_019118725.1 Candidatus Parabacteroides intestinavium
GACGATAGGCAGGCACTTCTATCCTATCCTTTCCCGTCAGATAACGCACCGTATAGCTATTACTTTCCGGATTCAGGTGGGAAAGATCTCCCTGATAAACCACCGTTCCGCCCAAACGTCCCGCCCCCGGACCGATATCGATGATGTAATCCGCCGCACGGATTATCTCCTCATCATGTTCCACCACGACCACGGTATTGCCCAAAGCCTGCAATTGGCGCAAGACATGTACCAATAAATCCGTATCCCGAGAATGCAATCCGATACTCGGTTCATCCAATATATATAAGGAACCCACCAGGCTACTTCCTAACGAGGTAGCTAAATTGATACGCTGACTTTCTCCTCCGGACAACGAAGAGGAAAGGCGATCTAACGTCAGATACCCCAAGCCTACATCCAAAAGGAACTGGATCCGGTTCCGGATTTCGGTCAACAGACGGGTGGCAATGGCCGAATCTTTCTCATCCAATTGCAATTGTTCAAAAAAGGTCTTTACCTCAGCCACCGACATACGGACTATCTCCGCGATATTTTTTCCTCCGACCTTCACATACAGTGCTTCGGGCTTCAAACGTGCCCCCTTGCAAGCCGGGCAAGTCGTTTTTCCCCGATAACGGGCCTGCAACACCCGATATTGGATTTTATACAAATTCTCTTCCACAAATTTGAAGAAATCATCTATGCCATGCAATCCCGGCGCTCCATGCCAAAGTAAGCCTTTTTCGGTTTCGGTCAATTCATAATAAGGACGATGAATAGGAAAGTTATATTTGGCACTATTCCGGATAAAATCTTTCAGCCACTCCCCCATCACCTCGCCTTTCCAGCAAACTACCGCCCCTTCATATACCGAAAGAGATTGGTTGGGCACCACCAGATGTTCGTCTATACCTAAAACTTTTCCAAAACCTTCGCAGACCGGACACGCTCCCAACGGGTTATTAAAACTGAACATCAGGTCGGACGGCTCTTCGAACTTAATGCCATCAGCCTCAAATGTTTTCGAAAACTCCTTCAAAAGAGTTTCTTCCGGCAAATAAATCCGGACACGGCACACCCCATGTCCTTCGAAAAAGGCGGTCTCCGCCGAATCCGCCAAACGGCTTTTCAGGTTTTTTTCTGAAGAAACAGTCAGGCGATCTATCAGAAGTTCAGCCGGTTGAGCCAGCAAATGCTTATCTTCCAGCACTTCCGCGATACGATATACCTTATTATCCAGAAAAAGCCGGGTGTAACCTTCCTTCTGCAATATTTCCAATTGCTCTTTCGGCGTACGTCCCTCAGGCACAACGACCGGCGCAAAGACCGCAAAGCGTGTTCCCTCCGGATATGAGAAAACCCAGTTTACGATATCGCTCACCTGATGCTTCTTCACGACCTCGCCCGAAACCGGCGAATAGGTCTTCCCGATACGGGCAAACAACAAACGCAGGTATTCGTAAATCTCGGTTGATGTTCCCACGGTCGAACGCGGATTCCGGGTGTTTACTTTCTGCTCTATCGCAATAGCCGGCGGAATACCTTTAATATAATCACACTCCGGCTTGCTCATCCGCCCCAAGAACTGGCGGGCATAGGCCGAAAGGCTCTCCACATAGCGCCGTTGCCCTTCGGCATAAAGCGTATCAAAAGCCAGCGAGGATTTCCCGCTTCCCGACAAACCGGTTATTACCACCAACTTATCCCTCGGAATCTCGACATCAATATTCTTCAGATTATTGACACGTGCACCTTTTATAAATATAGAATGATTTTCGGACATACTTCCTTTTTGCTTACTTCATGCAAAAATAGCATTATAAATAAAATATGCCAAATCGTAGCGGAAATTCATGCTTATGTTCGTTTCCGTTCATGCCTATCTTCGTCGGCGATTATGCCTAACTTTCCGCCCGAACATAGGCATGAATTCTTCTATTTTTTATTTACCTTTGTTCTAAAATAAATGAAAAGCATATCATGAACAATATTTCGAAGGCAAATACTTGGCGAAAAACCATACTTTTATACCGATTTCTCCGTTATCGAAAAGGATTTGGCGTGCATTCTCCTTTTGCATTCTCGTTTATCACCCGCGTTGTCGATGAGCGTTGGGAGTATTATTGCTATCAGGATATCGAACTGATACGCAAGCAATTGGTGCAACATGAGAATCGTCCGGTGCACCATGAGATAAAACGCTCGCACGGGGAACTGCTTTTCCGGGTTGTCAATTATTTCAAGCCCCGGAAATTGATACAATTCGGCTCTCCTGCCGGTATCGGAACACTTTATATGGCCTCCTACGCCTCCGGACTGAATTGTCTGGTTTTGGAAGAGAACGAAGAATTTGCCCAACAGACCCGGTGGAGCCTACAACGAAAAGCATATATCTCCGCAGATATCCGTCCGGGCGATTATAGGCAAACCTTCCCGAAAGCCCTCCAAGAAATGGATAAAGTGGATTTCATCTTTTTCAATTCGCCTCAGACATTGAACCGTTCATTCATCGATGAGGCATTGAAACATATCCACCCCGACTCCGTTTTTTTCATCGAAGGTATCCGAGCCAACAAAGCGATGCGTCAATTGTGGAAAGAGCTTTGCACGTCTCCCCAAGTGGTCCTGACATTCGACCTATATAATATAGGTATCCTCTTCTTCAATCCGCGTTTGCAAAAACGGAATTACATTGTCTATTTCTAAATAAGTAATACGATACTCTTACAAAAAGAAAAAGCCTCCCGGACGCAATGCCCGCGAGGCTTCCCTTTTAGATTCCTGCTTTCGCTCTTCACAAAGCTACTCGCAAG
>DWYO01000280.1 GCA_019118725.1 Candidatus Parabacteroides intestinavium
AGACAAGCTGGAAACACGTCAAGTCCCAAATCTGGGTGTTAGCCGGACTCGTTATCGGGATCTGCTTAATTTCTTTTACTATCAACCTGTTTACCATGCCGTTGCAAGGCTCGACCGTAGGAATGATTATCGCTTATCTGATCAGTTTGTTTATTTCAGCTGTTTTTTCGGTAGGATATATAAAGAACCTGTTTCAGGTGATGGAGGGTGATGAACCGCAATTCTCTGCATATTTGCAGAGCTTCCCGAAGATTTTCAATATGCTGATTGCGAATATTCTTTTTGGAATTGTCTTTTTTATCGGATTGTGTCTCTTGGTGATACCGGGAATATACCTCTATCTTCGCCTGCAATTTTTTGCGCAATTCATTGTGGATGAAGATGCCGGCGCGGTCGATTCGTTGAAGCGGAGCTGGAACCTGACCCAAGGTAAGGCTATGTCCTTATTGTTGCTTGCCTTGACGCAGATATTGTTGATCATCATCGGTGTGATATTGTTCGGTATAGGGGTGTTTGTTACTTATCCGATTGCCGCCATGATGTCTTGTTATGTGTATCGGATATTGAACAAGGTTGAGGTACAAGAAGAAATATCTGCCTAAAATAATTACATCTCTATGGGGCTGTGTCAAAATGAATGTTTTGATGCAACCCCATTAAGGTGTGTAAGAATCAGTAAAATGCAAGGCATTGAGGATGAGGGCGACAGGAGTTTGCTGGAGTAAATGACTTAGCCCGAATTCCGAAAATAACGCAGCAGTTTGCAATTATGACACACCGTCATGCTAAAAGTTCATGGAAAGGTAGATGCCATAACCCCCGTCTCCTGCTACGGGACTGATGGTAAGGTTGTGCTTTTGGGCAAACGGACGGGTGAAGATATACGAGCATCCGGCTCCTAAAAGGGCACCTGCGGCTACATCCCATCCGTCGTGCTTCTTCCCGTAGACCCGGCTCCAACCTACATACGTAGATAAGACATAAGCCGGGATGCCCCATTTCCATCCATAACGGCGTTGGATAAAAGCCGCTCCGGCGAACGAGACGGAGGTGTGCATGGAGGGGAAGGAATGTTTGTCGCTATGGTCCGGACGTTCCTTCTTAATGAGGTATTTGAGCGCATAGGTGGCGCCTAATGTCGTAACACCGGCTAATGCGCCTTGCTTTAATCCTTCCCAGTCCTGAAGGATAAGCACCGTAGCCAAGCTGGCCACAGGGGTGGCAAAGGCCAGGATGTCACCGGACGTGCGTACTGCCTTACGGCTTCCGCTTACCTGTAGTTCCTGGGCTTGTGTAGAAAAGACAAAGCAACATAGCATCAAGAAAAGGCCCAGTTGCTTTATTGTTTTTTTATCGAGTATCATCAGATATATACGTATTTTGTTCTTTGATGGTATGAGTTTATAAGTTTTGTCAAAAATGAAAACTCATAAACTCCAATAATTTGGGGACAAATATAATTATCCCGGTAATAGCTGCCGCGATGGCCAGTATCAAAACGGCTCCTGCGGCCAAATCTTTGGTGTGCTTGATGGCTTCATCGTACTCTGGTGATACTTTATCGGCCAAGGCTTCGATAGACGAGTTGAAAGCCTCAGCTGCAAGCACAAGACCGATAAGTATCGTAATGGTTATCCATTCCGTTGGCGAAACGCGCAGGATAATTCCTAATGCGATGGCACAAATTGCCGCAAAGCAATGAATGCGTGCGTTGGGCTCATGCTGGATAAGACGCTGTATGCCCCGGAACGCGTAAACAAAGCTTTTGAGCCGTTTCTCCCAAGTAAATCCGTTGTTTTTCATAATGGGTAACGTTTTTACCAATCGTTATGATGCCGGGGCGGATGATGTTTGTGCTTCGGCGGTTTGGGTGGTTTGTGATGATGGTGCTTGTGATGCCGGGGCGACTCATACCTTTCGGGGTGATGAGGCGGAGGTGGGGGCGGACCTTGACGATGAACGATACAAGAGGTAAAGTTCATGCAAAGGATGAGGACGCAAAATGCTGCTGCTAACCTTTTCATACGCTGCTCTTTTTTATGTTATAAACTCTCTTTTGTGCAAGCTCAATCTTGCTTTACCGGACAAATATAGAAAGATTTTTTTATTCGGGATAAGATATAAAGTTATTTTAGTAAGGGGAAAGACTTTTTCTTTTCTGCTTTTTTGATTACCTTTGTCTTTAAGTTTATGAGTCTGTCGCTATTCTTACTCTTGCGGATTCGAAGTATATAGGGACTCACAAACTAAAAGGATACACAAACTAAAAAACTAAAAATATGTTTTCAGGTATTGTAGAAGAAGCAGCAAAAGTTATATCCGTTGAACAGGATAAAGGCAATGTACATATCACGATGGAATGTTCGTTTGTCGATGAATTGAAGATCGACCAAAGCGTAGCTCATAACGGCGTATGCCTGACGGTGGTCAAGAAAACGGACAAGACCTATACCGTGACGGCTATTCAGGAAACCTTGGAGCGTTCCAATTTAGGTGGCCTTCGACCGGGAAGTTTGGTGAATTTGGAGCGCAGTATGTTGATGAACGGACGGTTGGACGGACATATCGTACAAGGCCATGTAGACCAGACGGCGGTGTGTACCCGTGTTGTGGAAGAGGAGGGAAGCTGGCGCTATACGTTCCAGTATAAATCGGATAAGGAGTTGGCCCGTAAAGGCTATGTAACCGTAGAGAAAGGCTCGGTTTGTGTCAATGGCGTGAGCCTGACGGTATGCAATTCTCAGCAGGATAGTTTCGAGGTTGCGATTATCCCTTATACCCACGAGCATACCAACTTTTGCCAGATTGAAGAGGGTACGGTTGTAAACATCGAGTTTGATATTGTCGGGAAATATATCAGTAAGATGATGTTGTTCAAATAAAGGAAAACCGTAATGGATAATTTTCATGCATTAGCGGCGCAACGGCAGAGTGACCGGGCGTTTGACCCTGCACGTCCGGTGGAGAAGGAAAAGATCCGGCGCATTCTGGAAACCGCCCGGATGGCTCCTTCGGCGTGCAATTCGCAACCATGGCACTTTATTGTGGTGGAGGATGCGGAAATCCGGCATCAGTTAGCCGATGCTGTAGCGAGTAAGCTCATCGGAATCAATCATTTTACCAAGCAGGCTCCGCTCCATATCGTGATTGTGGAGGAGAAGCCGAACCTGACCGCCGGTATTGGTTCGTGGGTGAAAGACAAGAACTTTGCGCATATCGATGTCGGTATTGTGGCGGCTCATATTGTGCTGGCCGCTGAAGAGGAAGGTTTGGGCAGCTGTATTCTGGGATGGTTTGATGAGGACAAGGTGCGCAAGCTTTTAAATATTCCGTCCGGCAAGCGGGTTCTTTTGGATATTGTCATCGGATATTCCACGCAGCCGGACCGGAAAAAAACGCGCAAGGCCTTGGATAAGATTGTCAGTTGGAACCGCTATTGAGAGGGTGGGTTTTATTCGTTTAGAATTTCAATCTGGCACATCTTCATGGCTTGTAGTGCATTCCGGTGACTTTCCGGGGTTACGCCTGCGCAACAAGACGCATCTACACGGATTGGAATTTCCGGCATACGGGCTTTTACTATCAATGCGTTCGAGATGACGCAGATGTCGGTGCAGAGCCCGACCAATTCGATGAACTCTACAGACTCCAGTCGGGAAATCTTTTCGGCTAACTCTAACGACCCGAATGCGGGTTTCTCGACAAGCGGGCATCCGTCAAGATAGACTCCCGGAACCAGATCCCAGCCGGGTGTCCCTTTGATGCAATGAGTCACCGGAAGGCGTTTGCCTTCTTGAGTTTCCAGATACTGCTCCGTATGGGTATCTTGGGTATAAAAAATAGCATCGCCGTTGGCTTTATAAGTGGCAATCTTGGCCTTTACCGGCTCTACGATATGCATTGCTTCGGAGGAGCCTAAGGCTCCGTCTACAAAGTCGTTTTGCATATCTACTACGATGAGAACTTTCATATAATTTCCTGTTATGCGATTAATCATTTGAAATTTCGGGGTAAAATTAGGAAAATATCCTTTAGGAACTGTATAAAACATTTTCCAAAGAAATTAGAAGCTGTTTTGAATTTCTTC
>DWYO01000281.1 GCA_019118725.1 Candidatus Parabacteroides intestinavium
CAAACAGCTTCTAAGTTGAGCCGTGCGAAAGTTAAATCAGCTTAACTCTAAATTATTCCTCCTGCTTTCTCAACAGAAAATGTTTATTCACGCAGGAAGGCAATTCATTGGGATAATGCGTTACATAAATCAAAGTCTTTCCCAGCCTTGAACAGAAATGTTCAATGATAGCAGCCGCCCGTTTCTTGTTACTGATATCCAATCCATGAAGCGGCTCATCAAGGATAATCAAGTCCGGATCTTTCACAAACGCGCGGGCCAAGAGTGCAAGCCGTTGCTCACCGGACGAAAGAGTCAGAAAAGAACGCTCCTTGAGGTGTTCAATTCCGAAAAGTTTCATCCAGCGTAACGCCCCTTCATCCTGTTCCTTATTACATTTACGGAACAGACCGATGGAATCAAAATACCCCGAACCAACGATGTGCAATGTCGGTACATTCTCCATATAATAAAGATGCATTTCCGGAGAGACATAGCCAATACGCTTCTTGATTTCCCAAATACTCTCGCCCGACCCCCGCTTTTTGTCGAACAGATAAATACGATTGGCGTATGATTGCGGATTATCGGCATACACCAAGCTCAGCAACGTAGACTTACCAGCCCCATTTGGTCCGGAAAGTGCCCATTTCTCTCCGTTTTTGACTTCCCAATCCAAATCTTTCAAGATGGTACGTTTCCCATATCGGATAGAGACATGCTCCATGCGAAAAGTAACCGTATGAGTCGAAGGTTGTTTATTCGCCTCAACCGGCAATAGTATCTCTCCGGCATGTTCCGGGAACAAACGCCGGATAAAGTCGGTGTCTGCTAAAAACTCCTCCCGTTTTTTAGGAGAAAAGCAAGTTCGGTCAGACACCGGCAATACATCGGTAATCATATCCGGAATATCATTCGGATTAGACAATAACAAAATAACCTGAACACCATGCAAGTGAGTCAGCTGCCCCAACATCTCAACCAACAATTCCCGGGAAGGAGCATCCAATCCGATAAACGGGTTATCCAAGATAAGAATTTTAGGACGACTTAACAACGTGCGAACAATAAGGAACTTGCGCAGCTCACCGCTGGATAAAAATATCAATTTCTTGGGAAGCAGATCCTCTATGCCGAAAATCCGCAAAATTTCTCTCAAATTATCCGTACCCAAATAATCCGATAGAGTATCAGCCACCGTAGGTATATCCTCTGTTTCCGTGGCGTGCCAACGCTGTTGATAATAGCTGTTCCGGCAATCGGCCAGCGAATAAATATCCTTAAAAGCAATGCTTTTGATGATATCGCTTGCTTTTCCTTCCACCCCGTAAACGACCTCACCTTCTTTGAAAGCGAATTTACGTTGCATGATATCAGCCAGCAAAGTCTTCCCGGCGCCATTTGGCCCGATAACCGCCCATTGCTCACCCTCCCGGATAGTCCATTCCACCGGTGCATGGAAGCGCAACTCCGGCAATCGGGTTACAATCTGCCGGATGTGTACAATCTCTTTTTCCATCAGATTAAAACACGTAGGTTCCTGTCTGTTTGTGTATTTCGGATGCTTGGGTGATAACTACCTGTTTAACCCCCGCATCAATAGCCCGGAAAGCATTTTCCAATTTCGGAATCATTCCGCCTTGTATAATGCCTTTTTCCACATACTCACGGAATTTGGATCGGTCTATTTCCGGTATCACACTATCGTCATCGTTCTCGTCCAGCAGGACTCCTTTTTTCTCAAAACAATACATCAAAGTTACCTCAAAATGCTTAGCCAAAGCCTTAGCAGCCTCAGCGGCTATAGTATCTGCATTGGTATTCAGCAGATTGCCTTTTCCATCATGAGTCAGCGGAGCCAAGACCGGGACTATTCCCTGACGGATCAAAGCTGCCAGCAAATCCGCGTTGACCTCTTTTACATCCCCCACAAACCCATAATCCACCTCCTTAACCGGACGCTTGTCTGAGCGCATGATATTCATATCCGCTCCCGTCAATCCCAAAGCATTGATATGCAAAGCCTGTAACCCAGCGACAATATTCTTATTAACCAATCCTCCATAAACCATCGTTACCACCTTCAGCATATCCGCATCCGTAATACGGCGTCCTTCCACCATTTTACTTTCAATGCCCAATGCAGAAGCAATCTTTGTAGCCGACCTGCCCCCGCCATGTACCAAAACTTTATACCCATCGATAGAAGAGAAATCATGGAGCAGATTCTCCAGTGTTTCAGGCTCTTCCACTATTTTCCCACCTACTTTAATCAAAGTCAATTTTTCCATATTTAATATATTTTGCAAGAATTTTTTCGCTCAAAATAGCAAAAAAGAAATATTTGTACTATATTTGCATCGTTTTCGCGGCAGTAGCTCAGTTGGTAGAGCATTAGCTTCCCAAGCTAAGGGTCGCGGGTTCGAGTCCCGTTTGCCGCTCTTCATTAAAAAAGAACTCCGCAACTCGTTGATTTTTCAACCTATTCACATAACAGAATATAAGAACATTCCTTATCCATTTTACCCGAGAGTTTTCCTTTTGATACAGTAAAACGATAATGATGTACGACATCTGTATAGGTTCCATCCGGTAAAGAAGTACGAATAGTAACCTCTGAGGCCTCCCCGACATTCACCAGAGCCACCCCCTTTGTACCACGGGCCACTTCCATCACCTTTCCGTCTGCTGAATAGTAAAGCGTCTCCTTTTCACCCGCCATCGCCTGACGGAACTTATTGGCAGCAATAACCTCCGGATGCATGAAGTTATCATTCCCCCGTGCTCCGATACGATTGTTTCCCCAGCGGTTTTCCGGAGATGAACCATCCGGACGGCTCAAGAACAAGGGGACTCCGGTAGAACGGGCCGCAAGAAGCGTCCACCCGCAACGCACCAACGCATCGCTCATTCCGGCCGATTCACCGGCATTACAATAAGTATCGTGACTTTCCACCCAGGTAATTAATTGTTTCGGATTGGCTTTGTGATGCCAGGACTTCAAATCGTTTTTCTTGAAATCACGTTGTATCAGAGCCTCACGCAATACACCACCATAGGCACTTGCCGTCAGACCGATATATCGGGAATATTCTTTCTCTTTGACATTCTTGTCCTGCAATACTTCACCATATATAAACAGGTTATCTTTATTGGCCAGAGTCAGTCCTTGGATAGCTTCCCGACCGGTAGCAACCTCCCAAAAATTATTACGGGGAGACTTTTTGTCTTTCGGATCAGAAGGCAAACCGATATGTTTAGCCGTATCATAACGGAATCCACCTGCCCCGTTGGCTATCAAATCGTTTATATAACTCATAAAATAATATTGGAATTTCGGATTTTCCGTATTTACATCCGGGAGGCCCCCCATTGCTCCGGTCGTACATTGATAACGATCGTTATAATCCTGGATTTCATTCAATCCGTTTGCATGATATAACTCGTCCTTTCCTCCGACCGCATCAATAAAGTTCCGGGTTACTGCAGACCGGTCAAATGCTGTATGGTTCGGAAGGACATCCACCAATACCGTAATGCCATACTTCCTGGCCTCGGCCGTCATGGCCGCAAATTCCTCTTTGGTGCCTAACTGATAATTACCTATAGTCCATTCGATCGGTTGGTAATGATAATACCATTTCCCTTTCCCGAAGATCTCCATTCCGCCATCTTCTCCTATAAAACACTTGTTGGCCGGAGAAGTCTGCACCATCGTATACCCCGCATCAGCTATCTGCTTCATATTTTCCCGAATCGTATTAAACGACCAACAAAAAGCATGTAGGATAACTCCGTTCTGCTTGTCCTTCGGCAAGGTAGTTTGTCCGGAAGAATAACACGGGAAAGTGAATATCCCGGAAAGGCAGGTCAATGCCGCTACTAAAATCTTTTTTATCTTCATATTTCGTCCATTAAGTTATTATTTTTTGAAAGTAATCGGAATACCCGGTTCTTTGGCCACACTCACAAACGAGCGCGGCTTTATGTCTACCCGCGAGGATATGAACTCCGGAATATTATAAGATTGCATCATATTCAGATAATAGTCCTTGTCTTTCTGAGGCATTAAGAAAGGCTTCCCTACAGTTCCATCTTCCGCGATATGAGCAAAGTAAGGACGTGTATATAAGCCATTGTTCCTCCGGCTACTAAATACGAACCACCGGCTATTACTACTCCAAGAATGATAGCTTTCCACATCCCGGCTATTAACCTCCTTCAAATGATGATGCGCGCCCGTCCGCAAGTCAATCAGGTACAAATCAGCCTCTTTATGCCAGATAGAGAAATTCCCATAGTCAGACAACGTGTACATCAGATAATGCCCATCCGGAGAGACACGCGGAAAAGAGACACTCCTGCCTTGCTTCGGAGCAGAATAGAGCGTATCGACCTCTGAGCCGAAGGTGCGTTTCCCGGCATCAAACGAGAGTGCACACAAACTATACTTCACCTCTTTGAAATCCTCCGGCATCTTCCGGGCTTCGGCCGTACAGAAATACAGGGTTTTCCCATCAGCGGAGAAAGAGGGGAATGTCTCAAACGATTCTTTCCGGAAAAGGAGCGGTGAGGTTATTATCTCCTGCGTTTCCGTATCATATACCACCACATCCGAAAGCATATCATATACCTCAATACGATTCCGGTCATTATCGTGAAAGAGCTGTTGGGTCTTATTGACCGAGAAGGCCACAAATCTTCCTCCAGGATGCCACGAGGGATAAACTAAATCGGAAAGCGTTTCCGGAGTTTTGGTAGTCAGCTTCTTCACCTCATCACCCTCTACAATATAGGTTCCACCAAACTTTTGACGCATGTGGAACAGGAATCGGTCCGGACGCCGGTTACAAAAAGAATGACAATTCATGCAATTACCTCCCGTCTGCATATTTTCCAGAATGGGGGTCTCCTCGTATGTCGACAAATCACGCTGATAAATACCAAGCTCTTTCCAAAGCTCATACCCCGGCTCAATACGCCTATAGGCCAGGTAGGCATCTATCGAATCCGGAGAGACAAATACCGTAAAGGGACGATATCCCACCCATTCCTCTTTTTCCCGGGCAATGACCCGCACCTCAAAAGAACCTCCTACCGATTTTTCCATCAAGGTTCTCCAGTCTGATGCCGGAATCGGGAATGTTCCGTTTTTCAATTCCACCTGGAAAGTATAATCCGATGCAGAAAACCGGGCTATCGCCTGCTTGATCGGCTCCGTCTTCTCCGACAAGCCAAAATTCAACGGAGCTATATTTACGGGAATGGTCACCTCTTTATAATCCGGAATAATCTCCGGTAAAGAATCCTCTTCCCGATCCAGGGTTACCGGCCCATTCGAACAGGCACTCAGACAAACCCCTATCACCCCGATTAGCCAATGAATATATGCGTTTCTTCTTTTCATACTACTTACTGAACATCAAATAAAACCAATAGGTATCCCCGTAGGTACGCCTCAACAACCCCGGCAAACCGCTATTTCCCCGATTGGCCAGAACCTGCTTCCGGAAATCGACATAACTATTGACAATATCCGGGTTCAAAGCATACTCTTTCCATTTTTCCGGGCGATTCTCAAAGGCCACCAATACACCTTCCTGATAGATGACCGGAAGCTCGGCCAGCCAAGACACCTCATCCTTATAGCTATTCAGCAAAGCGATGAAGCTATTCATATCCCGACTCAACAGGTAATAAGCCGCCAAATACTCAAATGCCACCTTTGCCTTTTCCGGATTTGCCAGCACCGGCACACTCAACGCCGGAATCAGTTCCGTTCCAGAGGCCATTACCTCGACACTATCCGGTGGAAGTAAAGCACGCCGGACTCCCAGTACCGGGTCCTGCTCTACCGCCTTATCATCCTGCAAAAAGACACGTTGGCTTTTTGCCCAATTATGGTAGACCGGCGATTTCTCCATCAACCGGATATATTTTTCCGCCACGATATACTCGCCAAATATCAGGTTGGTCTGTATCAGACGCTGAATCAATCGGGCATTGTTCTTTCCCCGGGCACCCATGTTCCCTTCAAAGGCCATACGTTGCGCAAGAGCTGTATTCCCGCATGTAAAATAAAGGTCACTTAATAAGGTAGAGATATTCTCCGACTTATTCCATGGAATGGCCAGGGCCTTCTCGTCCCGAAAATTATACCGGAACAGGTCGGTCGCCAGTTTTTCCTCTTCCGACAAGGCCCTTGCCAATAGGAACATATAGAGATAATTCGTCAATTTCCCCTCACAATTCTCCTCAATTTTAGTCCATTGCCCCGTACGCGAATAATAATCCAACTCCATAAAACGCAAAGATTTCCAATCTCCATAGGTACAGATTCCCCATGCACCGGCACCTATCAGCAACAAAGCGCTGATGGTCTCACCGATCCATACCCGCTTACCTTTATCCGGATTTTCTCTCCGGACAAGAATTCCACCGATCACACTCAAAACCAAGAAAGCCCCCCAGGCATAATAGATTACTCCTTTCGGATCTAATTTAGGATGATAATACATCCGAGGCGAGAAGGCTCCGCCCAGTGTTTCTGTCCAACAATCCAAATAAAGATAATAACCTAACATCAAAGCGACTAAAGGCATCAGCGCAGCCACCCATTTCCGCCTACCCTCTTTCCGGGATATTTCATAAATCCAAGCAAACAGGGCAAACAGGGCATAAACGGTTCCGGAACTTCCCAGCAAGGCCAGCAAGCTCAAAACACCTATTCCGATACGGAAATAGAAATCACGCACACTTATATATATAATGGCAAAAAACAGAAACAGGAGATAGGCCATTATTCCCTGATAATTGTAATTGAAATCCAACGAAGCGCAAAGCAAAGCACAAGCCGGGAGCCATCCCCAGTAAGCCAACACACGGGAATGGGAAAGGCGATATAACAAAAAGCCCGAACCGATAGCCGACAGGGTAATCAGTCCCGCCATAAGCCAGGCGCCCACATGCGGATAAGCAAAATATTGCACCACCAGCTCGGAAAGCCATAAGGCGAACCCTCCGGCTTCACGCCATAAGCCCCAGGCATAATCCGTTGTCAACAAAAACAACTGGCTCTGTTCTATATACAGGAAATAATAGGAGAACGCTATTTGCAAGGTAATCCCCAGCCCAATTCCCATCAATATCGAAAAAAGAAAAAAGCGTGTTTTCATCTCTTTTAATTTATAAACGACAAATGTAAACAAAATTTCAACGCTCTGTTCGGAAAGGACTAAAAAAGATGCCTATCTTCGGTTTCAAACATAGGCATAAACGCCGGCAAACATAGGCATAAACGAAATCAAAGATAGGCATAAACGGAAGACAGACAATCCTTTCGGAAAAGAGAAATAAACATAGGCATGAGATTTTTGCCTCTGCCTCTTGATTGCCTTTATTATTTGTCTTACTTTTGTGGGAAAACCCATACACATAACACATGGAAAATTTCATAAACAAAGACTTCATGCTGACCAACGAGGTCGCAAA
>DWYO01000282.1 GCA_019118725.1 Candidatus Parabacteroides intestinavium
ACATCAGATTTGAATTATACATATATATTTTAGAAGGCTTTTTGGGGAATGCCTCTCCCATCGGATAGAGCATATTCACCAAACGCGCGTCCGCCAGATATTTAATATAATTCATTACGGTTGCCCTTGACATTTCTATTTCCTTGCTCAACTGACTTACATTCGGCGAACAAGGTGCGCTTACAGCCAGCAAATATAATAACTTACGGAGTTTTGGCAAATACCTTTGCTCGATTTGCTTGATATAAAGTACATCAACCTCCAATGTCATATTCATGGTTTTCAGCAAATTTTCCGAGAAATTCCGTTTTTCACGGAAGAACGGGTAAAAACCATGATGCAGATAATCCTGGAAATAGCGAGTCGGATCTATCTTCATGCCTATCTCCATCGCTATCTGACGATGTGAGGTCAATATATCAGCCAACTTATAGGAGGGGAAATTACTTCCGGTCATCAGATTCAGGTATTCCCGAAAAGAAAATCCTCGCAAATGATAAGAAACGGCCCGGCCCGCCAAATCGGGGTTCTCATCTTTCAACCGCATCACAGAAGAGCCGGAAAATACAATTTTCAATTGCGGAAGGTGATCATAGCAGTATTTCAATTCTTTCGACCAGTTGGGATATTTGAAAACCTGATCGATCAACAACACCCTTCCTCCCCGTTGACAAAACTCGGAAGCGAAATCAACCAATGTACGCTCCGTAAAATAAAAATGATTCAGATTGACATACAGGCATTTCTCATTTTCCGCCCCATAATATTCACGGGCATAATCCAGTAAAAACGTAGTCTTTCCCACTCCCCGCGAACCTTTGATACCGATCAACCGGTCGTTCCAATTAATCTCGTCCATTAATTCTCGGCGAACGGAAGGCTGTAAATGCTCTACCAGATACCTATGTGTACGAAAAAACGATTCCACGCCTATGTTTTTTTCTTAAACGGAGCAAAGATAAGCATCTTCCGCAAAATTGCAAAGCAGAGTTTACAATTTAACGTCATTCTTTCAATTTAGGCATCTTCAAGACAAAACGAATCAGTGAAATAAAGGTACGGCCATACTTCTCCAACTTGATTTGTCCTACGCCCCGTACCTGAGCAAACTCCTCCATCGTAGTGGGTTTCAGTTCGACCATATCCTCCAAAGCCGCATCAGTAAAGATGATATACGCCGGAGTTTTCTCCTTTTCCGCAAGTTGATAACGCAATTGTTTGAGAGCATTCCATAATTGTTCATCTGCTTGCGTCTGGAGTGAATAGGCAGAACGTGTTTTTGCCGCTTTCTCTTCCGCCACCTTCCCGCGTGACAGTTTTGTGTCTTTCTCTGTAGGACGATACTTAGTCAGTAAAGCCTTACTTTGTCCATAAAGGACCTTATTGCCGAGAGACGTCACCTTCAATTTGTTTCCATTGGCATAATCCACCTCCAGAAATCCCAATTGAATCATCTGATAAATATACTCTTTCCACTCCAAATAAGGCACATCCCTTCCGGCCCCATAGGTCTTAATATGATGATACCCCTTTTCGGTCAGATCAACCCGAGCCGAGCCTCGAAGGATGTAGATCAGCATGTCAATAGCCACCTGCTGATTGGTCCGTATCACCGCACTCAATGCCTTTTGAACCAAAACACTCCCGTCAAAACGCTCCGGAGGATTAAGGCAGACATCACAATTTCCGCAATCCTTATCAACCTCTTCCCCGAAATAGCTCAACAATATACGTCTACGGCATATATCCGTCTCACAATAACGTTGCATCCGGTTCAGCTTCTCCAGATTAACCTCCTGCTGTCCGCTCTCTTCGGCAAACTGGCGAAGCACTATCAAATCGGCAAGCGAATAAAACAGCAAAGTATCACTTTTTGCTCCGTCTCGCCCCGCACGTCCTATTTCCTGATAATAATTTTCTATACTTCCCGGCATATTGAAATGAATCACCCAGCGGATATTGCTCTTATCGATACCCATCCCGAAAGCCACAGTAGCACAAACCACCTCAACCCGGTCGTTAATAAAATCATCCTGCGCCTTTTCCCGCTCCTGCGGAGACAATCCGGCATGATACGCTCCAGCACGAATTGCATATTTCCCCAGCTCATCAACCAGCATTTCAGTCGTACTCCGGCGTAAGCAATAGATTATTCCGCTTTGTCCTTGGTGTTGGCGTATAAAATGAACCATAACCCGTATTTTCTCCCGCTGGTTCAATCCACGCCGTACCGTAAGCGAAAGATTAGGACGATCAAACGAAGAGATGAATATCTTCGGATCGTTCAACCGGAGTTGTGCCACAATATCCGTCCGGGTCACCTTATCGGCGGTAGCGGTCAGAGCGATGAACGGCACCTTCGGAAAACGCTCTTTCAAGATGGCCAATTGGGTATATTCCGGACGGAAATCATGCCCCCAATGCGAGATACAATGCGCCTCATCAATCGCAATAAGCGACACATCCAGACGAGGCAGAAACCAGTCAGCTTCCGCCTTTACCCGTTCCGGTGATATATACAAAAGCTTAATTTTCCCTTGTACGCAAAGTTGTTTTACCTGTTGCTGCTCACTCTCGCTAATCATGCTATTCAAGGAGGCCGCCGGAACGCCATTGGCTATCAACCCTTCCACCTGGTCTTTCATTAAAGCGATCAAAGGGGAAATCACTAATGTAATCCCAGGCAGATAAATAGCCGGAAGTTGGTAACAGATGGATTTTCCACCTCCGGTAGGCATCAGCACCAGCGAATCTTTTTTCAGCAAAATATGCTGAATAATTTCCGCTTGCAAAGGCCGGAAAGAGGTGTATCCGAAAAATTTCTTCAATAAAGCGAGCAACTGTTCCATCGTCTTTTTCAGTTATTTCCGTTCCAGTTCACGGAGATTCTCCAATTTCTTCCGTTGCATAAATTCGTAGATGCCTTCAAGGTGCTCCGTCACCTTCTGATTCCCGAACTCATACACCTTCGTCACCAACCCATCCAGGAAATCCCGGTCATGCGATACAACAATCAGCGTCCCGTCGAAATCCATCAGAGCCTGCTTCAGAATATCTTTCGTTTTCATATCGAGGTGATTGGTCGGCTCATCCAAGATGAGCAGGTTCACCGGCTCAAGCAAAAGTTTTATCATTGCCAGACGGGTACGCTCTCCTCCGGAAAGCACCTTTACTTTTTTAGCCGAATTTTCTCCGCCAAACATAAAAGCGCCCAACAAATCTTTGATCTTATTCCGGATATCCCCTTTCGCCACATCGTCAATCGTCTGGAACACCGTCAGGTTTTCATCCAGCAAAGAGGCCTGATTTTGGGCGAAATACCCAATCATGACATTATGTCCCAACTTCAAATTTCCTTCAAACGGTATTTCTCCCATAATACATTTGACTAAGGTGGATTTACCCTCTCCGTTCCTCCCCACGAAAGCGATCTTATCACCACGCTCGATAGTCAGGTTGGCATTCCGAAATACGGTTTTATCTCCGTAACTTTTGGATACATTCTCGATAATTACCGGATAAGAACCTGACCGAGGCGAAGGCGGGAATTTCAAGCGTAATGCCGATGTATCTTCTTCATCCACTTCCAATATTTCCAATTTTTCCAACATCTTCACACGGCTTTGCACTTGAAGAGTCTTGGAGTATGTGCCCTTAAACCGCTCAATAAACTCTTTAGTTTCAGCAATGAATTTCTGTTGTTCATCGTACGCCTTCTG
>DWYO01000029.1 GCA_019118725.1 Candidatus Parabacteroides intestinavium
TTTTTGAACTGCTCTCAGCACAAGGGTTCAAAGGAAAAGTAACAAATGAGGCAGGCAACCCGATAGAAGGGGCAACCGTTGTACTGCAAAAAGCAGACTCGACCTTTATTGACATCTGTCTTACCGATACGGTAGGCAGATTCCAGTTTAAACAGAAAGAGAAGCCCTGTCGATTGATTTTCCAACATGTGGCTTATGAAACGAAAGAGGTAGAAAAGATAATCTTCCCGGATACGATGGAGACTTATGTCTTGAAAGAGCGGAACACGACTTTGGAGGATGTGGTAATTACCTCCGAAAAGCCTTATGTGCAAGTGGAAGAAGGCAAGTTAAGTTATGATTTAACAGCCCTGTCTGGAAAGAAAATTGTGAATAATGCCTTCGAGGCGGTGGCTGAATTGCCGGGTATTACCGAGCGAAACGGGGCATTGTCGTTGGCTGGGGCGGCATCGCTCACGATTATTCTAAATGGACGGCCCACAACAATGGATGCGTCCCAGCTGGAGACGTTATTAAGGAATACCCCGGTCGAACGGGTGGAGAAAGCGGAGGTCATGTATAGTGCACCACCGGAATATCATGTGCGAGGTGCAGTGGTCAATGTGGTCTTAAAACGGGATTATGCATATCATTTTTCCGGTGAATTGGCGGCAAATTACAGGAACCAGTATTTCAACTCCGGTGGATTGAGCGGAAGTCTGCGCTATACGACCCCTCGCTTGGGTTTCGATCTGATGTATGAGGCAAAGGATACCAAAACATTGACGAAAATGGAGACGCGCTCCTTACATACGCTGGAAAATCAAATCTATGA
The DNA here is from genome assembly GCA_019118725.1 of Candidatus Parabacteroides intestinavium. GTDB lineage: Bacteria > Bacteroidota > Bacteroidia > Bacteroidales > Tannerellaceae > Parabacteroides > Parabacteroides intestinavium. The sequence goes on from DWYO01000029.1 coordinate 815, forward strand.
TATTCAAAATCAGGAAGCCATGCGGGTAAAAGGGTGGGACCATACGATACGTTCGGCTTTCGAATATAATTTCTCGGAGAAAGAACATTTCCAGTTGGCTTATCTGGGAAGTTTCTCCCCGTCTGACAAGGCGAATAGTCATACGACGGGAAATTTTCAACTTAGTGACTTGAATAAAGGGACGGGAAGCGCAATGCATAATTTATCTGTAGATTATGATGGGAAAGAGGGCTTCAAAGTCGGTATAGAATACACGCGCTACCAGATGGAAAACAACCAGCGGTTGCATACAGACTATGCAGAAGGTAACAGCATGGAACTGGGTTTTGCGGATTCTCAGAAGATCGACCGGTTCTCTTTGACTGCCGACCGTTCTTTTGAGCTTAAACAGGATTGGACTTTAGGATTCGGACTGTCTTATGCCTATGCGCATAGCCGGGATGAACAGATTTACCATGAGATAACCGGAAATATAGCTACATCAGATACATATTCCGATTTGCAGGAGCATACGGCCAATCTATATACTTCGCTGAACAAGCAATTGTCTGAAGCAGGGAGTTCCGTCTCGTTGTCGGCGACAGGCGAATATTATCGGATTGGGGAATATACGCGCTGGGCGCTCTTCCCGCAGGCCTCTTTATTCTGGGTATTCAATCCGCAGCATTGCCTGCAACTTGCTTTATCATCGGATAAACGTTATCCAGAGTATTGGGCAATGCAGTCGGCCGTCAGTTATATCGACGGTTATTCGGAGATACACGGGAGTCCCGATTTGCGTCCGGCGAACACTTATCAGTTAAGCGGGACCTATATTTTCAAGAAACGCTATATGCTGACACTCTTTTTCAGCCATACGTCCGACTATTTTGCCCAGTCTCCCTATCAATCTTCCAAGCGTCTGGCATTGATTTACAAAATGCAGAATTGGAATTTCATGCGGCAATATGGAGCGAGTCTGCATCTGCCGTTTTCAGCGGGCAATTGGTATGATGCCTCTTTCGATGCCATCGGAATGTACATGCACGAACGGTGCGATGATTTCTTCGATATTCCTTTCAATCGGAAAAAGTGGGTCGGTGTATTTATGCTGAACAATACGTTCAAGGCAGGGAAAGGGCTGAGTTTTGAACTGGGCATGGATTATCAGTCGCCCGCCATTCAAGGAGTCTTAGATATCCACCAGCTGTTCGATTTGAACCTTGCGGTAAAATACACCCTCCTGAAAGATCGGGCAACGATTTCGATTCATGCCGACGATCTCTTCAACACCGGCGCACCCGTTACGGCGGTTCGCTTTAAAGGCCAGCATTTCGATATGGATAACAGCTTCTACAATCGTTCGGTTTCCGTCCGGTTTTCTTATCGGCTGGGCAGCTATAAGGAAAAGGAGCGGAAGCAGGTCGACACCTCTCGCTTCGGACATTAACCGAGGTTTCGGAAAACGAATGCTTTGCACTTGAAGAGGTCAAACGATTCCGATATATAATGACATTCCAAATAACTGGGCGGTGTGTCAGAATATAAAATCGCACACAGATGCAACAGATGTCTACGGATTATACATTATGGATGTACAACTGAATAAATCCGCGAAAATCTGTCACTCTGTGTCTGCGTGCCAATCTTTCATTCTGATACACCGTCTTATTCTTGCACTTATTGCTGATGCTCCGGACGCAGCAAATCATTGACCGTCTTTACCGGATTGAATGTAGCGATAGGCACCTCTACAAAGACCGTATTCCAGTCGCTCATCGCCCCATTCCAAAGACCGGGCAACTCCAAGGCTTTCAGTTCACGCCCATCTTTACTCTTGTACGAAATAAAGCCTGTATTCTTATCCACATAATCCGGCAAATTGAATTTCTCACCCTTGTAATTCTTCACAGCACATACAAGATCTACCGGATTAAAGTGAGTGCCTTTCTCGAATAACGCTTTCTTAACCGGGTCATTCATATCAATCTGAGAGCTCTCCAATACCTGCGGCGAAACAGAACCATCCGGATTAACGGCCAGGAACGGTCCGCCACCCGGTTCCCCTACATTCTTCACCATACCGCAAATACGTAACGGACGGTTTAATTTGTTCTTGATATAAAGAACCAATTCTGCATCCTCCATCAACTTGATATCCGGTTTACGGATACACAACTCGTCATGCAAGAAATGAATCATCTCTTCTATCTGGTCATGCGTATATTTACCCGAATCAATCAAGTTCAGATAACCGAAAATCTTTTCCTGCAAGCTGACCAATACCCCGGCTATCAATTTCTTATAGATAATAGTAGCAGACTTGAAACTATCGGGAACGACATTATCAATATTCTTGATGAATACCACATCCGCATCCACATCATTCAAGTTTTCAATCAAAGCGCCATGTCCACCCGGGCGGAACAATAACTTCCCGTCTTTATCACGGAACGGCGTATTGTCCATATTCACAGCTATAGTATCTGTACTCGGCTTCTGAACGCTGAAGGAAATATCATACCGAACAGAGAACTTGTCCTCATAAGCAGGAACCTTTTCTGCGACCAATTGCTCAAACAACGCTTTGTGCTCCGGAGAAACCGTAAAATGAATATTCACCTCACCGGCATTATTCTTAGCGTACATCGCTCCTTCAGCCAAGTGTTCCTCCATAGCAGTACGGAAACTATCCGGATAAGTATGGAAGAGCAGCAGACCCTTCGGAAGCGAACCATAGTTCAAACCCTCTTTCTCCAGCAAATTAGCCACAACCTTCTTATACTCGCCCGAAGCGATCAAAGCCGGAATATCCCTGCTGGTATTCTCTTCACATTTCCGATTCAGAGCCTGATAAAAAGCGAACTTGCGAATGTCAGCAAAGAATTTCTTCTCAAAGTCGGTAGTCGGCTCGGCATAATCAGCCGATAAGAAAGCGAATAGATTCTTAAACATACGACTTGCCGCACCGGAAGCCGGAACGAACTTCAAAATACGTTTGTTCTTCGTCAAGTAAGCGTCCCACGCATCCATGTACTTCGGTTGCTTATCGGCCGGAATCACACAAATACCTTTTTCTACTGAAGCAGACGCTTCGATTTCCAAGTAAGGAAAGCCTTTTTCGAAGCAAACCAATTGTTCTTCAATCTTTTCTTTCGAAATACCCTTAGCGGATAACTGTTCTAAATCTT
>DWYO01000283.1 GCA_019118725.1 Candidatus Parabacteroides intestinavium
TCTTATCCATTTTATGGGCAATCTTCGGATCCCATAACCGGAAATCACTGGGGAAATATTGGAAATAATACTTATTGTCTACAATCATCGAATCAGGCAAAGCAAATTTGCGCTCATTTTCCTTGAGTACAATGGTATGATTCACACTAACGGCACAGGTCGGATTATATCCTTTAACCAAAGAATATATTTTAGGCAATTGCCATTCATCCACCTCTTTATCCCATCCGCCATCCAGCCAAAGCTCACAAATAGGGCCATAATTCGTAAACAATTCATCCAATTGCTTACACATGTAATCAATATATTCATTAAAATCCTTACTTGTATAAGCGGGTTCATGCCGATCCCATAAAGAATAATAAATGGCGAATTGCAAACCATACTTTTTACACGCATCCGATACGGCCCTGACTACATCCGTCTTCACGGGAGAGGAAGCGACATCATAGTCCGTATACCGGCTATCCCACAAACAAAATCCATCATGATGCTTTACGGTCAGCAAAACATAACGAAAACCGGCCTCTTTCGCAACGCGGATCCATTGGTCGCAATCCAAATCTTCCGGATTATAACGCTCTGCCGGAATCGTGCCATCCGACCACTCCGTCTCGCCAAAAGTATTGATTCCAAAATGAATGAACATACCATACTTCCGTTTCTGCATTTCTTCTTGAGTCGGGTTCGGATGGTCTGAAGGGGTAATTTCCTGCGCTTTAAAAGGATTTATAAAGCCGCACAAAAACACGAAAAAAATAACAATGATTGAGATTCTCATATCTGTAATTATTTAAGAAGCTGGAATAAATTCCAAACAGCTTCTAAGATTAGTCTGCTTTCAGTTTCTAAAAAATCATGCCTGACAACGCCGGCGTTCATGCCTATCTTTTCCGGCGTTCATGCCTATCTTTTCTTTCGTTTATGCCTATGATTGATTTCGTTTATGCCTATAAAAAAATGTATCGGCTGGGATTGCCGATACATTTTCTTTTTCAATCCAATCTATTTGTCCGCTCAAGCCTCTTGTTCATCCAGTTCCTCTTCCTCCTCTTCAGGCGGAGCCGGCTTGACAAAGAATGCACTTAACTCATACAATCCATAGAGCGGTAAAAAGACTATACTCAATGTAAACGGATCACTACTTGGCGTAATGAATGCCGCTCCAATCAATAATGCCACGATGGCATGGCGTCTGTACTTATGAAAGAATGAACGGTTCAGCACGCCGATCTGCGACAAAAGCCAGGACACTAAAGGCATCTCAAAGACAACTCCCATCACAAAGATCAACATCAGGAAGTTATCCATATAAGATTCTAATGAGACCTGCTCGATAATAGTCGGACTCAACTGGTACGTAGCCAAGAATCGTAATGTCATCGGGAATACCAGCAAGTAACCTATGGCACAACCAATGAAGAACATGATCGTTCCACAAAGGAAAACCCAACGTACATTCTTTTTCTCATTCTCATACAAGGCAGGACTGACAAACTTCCAGATTTCATACATCGTATAAGGGAAGGTCAATAATACCGCCAGCCAGAAAGAGGTCGTCATGTGGGTGAAGAATTGTGACGCCAACTTGATATTCACCACATCAATGTGAAAGTCCTGATTGCAAAAGTCAGGAAGCAAAGAAAAGACGGAGCTTAACTTGCACATGACCTGATAAGTCAGGAAGTCGGCATAGCGCGGTGCCATCACCACATGATCAAACAACCACGGCATTACAGAGAATGCAGCAATCGTAAAGACAAAAAGCGCTATAACAATACGGAGTAGAGTCCAACGAAGTTCTTCCAGGTGGTCCCAGAATGACATTTCATCTTGTTGCTCTTCCATCAGGCTTTATTGCTTCTTAGTAGTATCTGTATCGTCAATCTTGATGTCGTCTTCCAAGCCTTTCACGCCGTCTTTAAAGTTCTTCACACCCTTACCCAAACCTTTCATCAGCTCAGGAATCTTCTTTCCACCAAATAACAACAACACAATAATGGCGATAATGATAATCTCGCCAGTACCTAAGTTACCGATAAATAACAAATTATCCATGATATAGTAAATTAAATTGTTTTAAAATATTTGTTTCTTTTTCTTTCAACGGGCACAAAGATACAATTTGAAATGAATTATACGCACATTATTCGAAGATTTATTACCTTTGCAGCGTCTTAAAAAACTAAAATTAGAAAATTATAGAACAATGAAAGCGTATGTTTTTCCTGGGCAAGGAGCTCAGTTTGTAGGTATGGGCAAGGACCTGTACGATAACAATCCGCTGGCAAAAGAGATGTTTGAAAAGGCGAATGACATTTTAGGTTTCCGCATTACAGACCTGATGTTTGCCGGTACAGACGAAGATTTGAAGCAGACCAAAGTAACGCAGCCTGCCATCTTCCTGCATTCTGTTATTTTAGCCAAGACATTAGGCGAAGAATTCCAGCCCGACATGGTAGCCGGACACTCTTTAGGCGAGTTCTCGGCTTTGGTCGCATCCGGAGCTTTATCATTCGAAGATGGCCTGGTTTTGGTGTCCAAACGTGCTATGGCTATGCAGAAAGCCTGCGAGATGACTCCTTCTACGATGGCGGCCGTACTGGCTTTGCCCGATGCTAAAGTAGAGGAAATCTGTGCCACAATCGAAGGTGAGACGGTAGTCTGCGCCAACTACAATTGTCCGGGACAGGTGGTTATTTCCGGAACAATCCCGGGAATCGATGCCGCTTGCGAGAAGATGCTGGCCGCCGGAGCTAAACGCGCCTTGAAACTGAAAGTGGGCGGTGCGTTCCACTCTCCGCTGATGGAACCGGCACGTGCCGAACTGGCCGCAGCTATCGAATCGACCCATTTCCACAAACCGGTTTGTCCGATCTATCAGAATGTAAGCACAAAGGCTGAAACTTGTCCGGATACCATCAAGGCAAACCTGATTGCCCAGCTGACGGCTCCGGTACGTTGGACGCAATCTGTACAGAACATGATTGCCGACGGAGCTACCCACTTCGTAGAATTAGGCCCGGGCGCCGTTCTTCAAGGATTAATCAAGAAGATCAACAAAGAGGTTACCACTGAAGGCAAACAATAATAAAGAAAGGAAGAATTAAAAATGAAGAATCTGTCGCGCGTACCGTCTCTTCGTTTTTAATTCTTCTTTCTCTATTTTTCATTCTGGCTACATGAAATATCCTTCCGCTTTATTAGAAAATGCCGTAAACGAGCTGGCCACCCTTCCCGGTATCGGAAGAAAGACAGCATTGAGACTGGCCCTGTATATGCTCAGGCGCGAACCGTCATACACGGAAAACTTTGCCAACGCCTTGGTGGCATTGCGCCGGGATGTAAAATATTGTCGGACGTGTCATAACATTTGTGATGAAGAGATGTGTCCGATATGTGCCAATCCGGCCCGTGACCACGCGCTGGTCTGCGTCGTCGAGAACATCAAAGAGGTCATGGCCATCGAGAATACCGGACAATTCAAAGGCGTTTATCATGTATTGGGCGGAATCATTTCACCTATGGACGGAATAGGCCCCAGTGATTTGCAAATAGACAGCCTGGTAGCACGTGTCGCGAGCGGAGATGTGAAGGAGGTCATCCTGGCCTTGAGCACAACGATGGAGGGCGATACAACCAACTTCTTCATCTACCGCAAATTATCCGCTTACCCGGTAAAAGTCAGCGTGATTGCGCGGGGGGTATCTATCGGAGACGAAATAGAATATGCCGACGAGGTGACCTTAGGACGTTCCATTCTGAACCGGACAAGCTTCAACGATTCCATTAAACTTTAAGCAGACTGAACTATGTACGAGACTCAATTATCCATTGTCATTGTCAATTACAACGTAAAATATTTCCTGGAACAATGCCTGTATTCGGTCCGGGCCGCTACCCGGGGCATGGAAGTAGACATATACGTAGTAGACAATCAGTCGACCGATGGCTCTGTAGAATACCTGCGTCCATTGTTCCCGGAAGTCAACTTCATCGAGAATCCGGAGAATGCCGGATTCGCCAAAGCCAACAACCGGGCTTTTCGTATCTGCAAAGGCGAATATGTACTGATGCTGAATCCGGATACGGCAATCGGCGAGGAATCGCTGCGTAGTCTCTGCTATTTCATGGACGAACATCCGGAAGCCGGCGCTTTAGGGCTGAAGATGCTCAATGGGAACGGGATATTCTTAGCCGAGAGCAAACGTTCTTTCCCTACCCCATGGGTTTCGTTCTGCAAGTTATTCGGACTCTCCAAGCTCTTTCCCCAATCACCGAAGTACGCCAGCTATGCCCTGCCCTATCTGTCACCGGACGAGCAGCACGAGGTAGATGTCTTGTGCGGTGCATTCATGTTGATGCGGCACGAGGCGTTGGATAAAATCGGGCTTCTGGACGAAAGCTTTTTCATGTATGGAGAAGATATCGACCTTTCCTATCGGTTTATCCAAGCCGGCTATAAAAATTACTACATGCCCGAGCGGATGCTCCATTATAAGGGAGAAAGTACTCAAAAGGTTTCTTACCGTTTTTTGAAACGCTTCTACGGTGCCATGCTCATCTTTTACAAGAAGCACTATCCGGAGGCATCTCCTCTGCTTTATGCCTCTATCAAAACCGCGGTCTTGTTGAGAGCCGCATTGGCTTCGTTCACCAATCTGTTCGGTAAAAGGTCACGCAACGTCAAGCACCGCCGGTTGCTTATCGTCTGCCGTAAAGAATCATTCGCCGAAGTCAAGAAAGCCGTTATCTCACACTTTCCCAAATGCGAACATATCAACCTGTGGAACTTGAACGAAGTACGCATCACCGCAGCCGTTTGCCGGAAAAATCAAATGAACCGTTTCTCGGACATCGTGTTTGTCTATCCCGATACCCGGTTCGAACAAATGTTTCTCCTGATGGACATCATGCCGGACAAGCGGATGGTCTACCATATTTATAATACCTGCAACAACCGATTAATATCTCCGGGGAAATGACACTATTGCGTAATCAGGACATTCAGTTGCGGGCCTTAGAGCCGGAAGATCTGGATACACTCTACCGGTGGGAAAACAATGCCGATATCTGGCAATACGGAAGCACGCTTGCCCCCTTTTCCAAATTCATTATCCGTGAATACATCGCCGAATCGCATCGGGATATTTACGAGATTCATCAAGTCCGGTTCATGATTGAACAAATCGGAACACGTACCCCTATAGGGCTGGCCGATTTATTTGATTTCGACCCTCATCACCGAAGGGCTGCGGTAGGCATTCTCATCGACATGCCATTCCAACGTCAAGGCTTAGGATTTATGGCCTTGCAACTCCTACAGGAATATGCTTTTTCATTCCTTAAAATACACCAATTATATGCTTATATCCCCATTGACAACAAGGCTTCTCTGAAATTATTCGACAGGTCAGGCTTTGTTTGTCACGGGACCTTCAAAGAATGGCTGCTTACTCAGAACGGGTACACAGATGTAGCCTTAGTACAGAAAATCAATTCAGATAAGTTTCTTTAGGGTAATACTTCCACAATCTCTTATAGTCGCCACCTAAATTGATGACAGATGATTTCCAATAGGCATCTCCATTCCCGGAAAGGACATGCTCATCATCCGAATGCCCTACCACCCATGAATGGGATTGGATTTCCTTAGAGAGCTGATGATTCTCCCACCCGGAATATCCCATAAAGAACTTCACCTTTCCGGTAATATCAAAGCCGGACAATATGTAGGATTTCAGAGCTTCAAAATCCCCGTCAAAATAAAGATTATCGTTGATCTTCAATGTATTTGGGACAATCAAATCACCTAAGGAATGGATAAAAAAGAGGCGATTGGCGGCTACCGGACCACCAAAAT
>DWYO01000284.1 GCA_019118725.1 Candidatus Parabacteroides intestinavium
ATTTTGGTGACAAGACGATAAGGGCAATCAGAGCACATCTGCCTTTATTTTTTGATCTATGTTGAAAAATAGTATAAGAATTATGTGTACAAAGTAAAGAATCTCAGTTGTAATCATTACTTTTGCAGTTCGAAATAAAGTCATCAGAACAGACAAATGAATAATAAGGCTGACAAACAACATGAATTAGACAAACGCTATTTGCGAATGTCGATGATATGGGCGGAAAACTCCTATTGTGAAAGACGCAAAGTCGGAGCTTTAATCGTCAAAGACCAGATGATTATATCAGATGGATATAATGGCACGCCTTCCGGATTTGAGAATATCTGCGAAGACGAGCACAATATCACCAAGCCTTATGTGCTTCATGCGGAAGCCAATGCCATAACGAAAGTGGCGGCTTCATCGAACAGCAGTAAAGGCGCTACGATCTATATTACGGCTGCGCCTTGCATCGAATGCGCGAAATTGATCATCCAGTCCGGAATCGTAAGAGTGGTCTATGCGGAGAAATACCGTACGGAAGAGGGATGCGACTTATTAAAACGCGCAGGTGTGGAAGTAGATTATATTGATTTAAACGAAGAATAAAGGAAGTCTTATGGGCAAAAACAAACGGTTGGCCATTGGGATGCCGATTCTCATCGCCGCATGTATTGCGTTGGGAATTTTTATCGGGAATCATTTCTGGTTTTTGAACCAGGGTAGAAACCTAAGTATGTTCGGCGGTACGAATAAGATCAGTGCCGTGTTGGGGATTATCAGAGAGCAATATGTAGATACGGTGAATATGCAGGATCTGGTGGAAGGAGCCATTCCCAAGATATTCAGTGAACTGGATCCGCACTCTGTCTATATTCCGGCTAAAGATGTAGCTAAAAGGACGGAAGATCTGGAAGGCTCTTTCAGCGGAATAGGTGTGTCGTTCAATATGCAGACAGATACGATTCTGGTCATCGAAGTCGTTCCGGGAGGCCCTTCGGAAAAGGCCGGAATCAAGCCTTTTGACCGCATAGTCACCATTAATGATACGGTCTATGCCGGGACAAAAACCGATGATGAGAAAATCATGAAGCTCCTCCGGGGCATGAAAAACAGTACGGTTGAGTTAGGCATCAAGCGCGACAATAATCCGGAACTGCTTCATGTGCAGGTGACACGTGGCGATGTGCCGGTCAATACGGTAGATGTGGCGTATAAAGTAAAAGAGGGCATCGGGATGATTAAGGTCAGCAAGTTCGGCCGTACTACTTACAATGAATTCATTACCGCTATTGCCAAGCTGAAACAAGATGATTGCCGAGCATTCATCATCGACCTGCGTGGAAATACAGGCGGATATATGGATGCGGCCATCAATATGATCAATGAGTTCATGCCGGAAGGACGCCAGATTGTGTATGCGGAAGGAAAGGCTTTCCCCCGGCAAGACTTCTATGCCAATGGTACAGGTACCTGCAAAGAAAGTCCGATAGTCGTGCTTACGGATGAGGGCTCGGCTTCTGCCAGTGAGATTTTCTCCGGAGCCATCCAGGATAATGACCGCGGACTGATTATCGGTCGCCGCACCTTTGGAAAGGGGCTGGTTCAATCGCCTATCCAACTGAATGACGGTTCGGAGCTGTTGCTTACCGTAGCCCGTTATTATACACCGTCCGGACGGTGCATCCAGAAACAATATAAACTGGGCGAGACCGATGATTATGACCAGGATATTTATAACCGTTACCTGCATGGCGAGTTTGATACGGCTGATAGTATCAAGCTGGACGATTCTCTGAAGTATCTGACGGTCGGAGGACGTACCGTATATGGTGGCGGAGGCATTATGCCGGATATTTTTATCCCGCGTGATACCGCAGGTATTACCTCTTATTTCTCTAAAGTCATTAATTCTGGCGTATTATACCGGTATGCGTTGGAATATTCAGACCGGCATAAATACGAATTTTCCGAATATGCCAACTATGAAGAGCTTTGGGACTTTCTGAAGTCTCAGCCGTTGGTCAACGACTTTGCAAATTATGCAGCTAAAAAGGGAATAAAGAAGCGTCCTTATCTGATTGCCATATCACGTAATCTGATAGCTAATCAGTTGCAAGCCTATATCATCCGGAATTTCTTTAAAGATGATGGCTTTTATCCGGTATTCTTGAAAGACGATCCGACTTTGCAGAAAGCCGTAGAGGTTATAGAAGCAGGCAGAGCCTTTCCCTTATGACGATAAGCGAAGAGAAACAACGGATAAGAAAGGAGATTGCTTTGCAGAAGAAGCAATATCCGGCGGAAACGTTAGTATGCTGGTCCGAACAAATCATCCGCCTTTTGGAGCAGAGCGAACTGTTCCAAAAGGCAAATGCTCTGGCTTGCTATTACGCGCTTCCGGGAGAAGTACAGACAGCGGATTTTCTGGACCGGTGGTATCAAAAGAAGCGTATGGCATTGCCCGTTGTGCAAGGAACGGATTTACTGCTGTTACCTTACGAGGGGAAAAAATCGGTCCGGCAGGGGGCGTTCGGAATTTGGGAACCAATTATTCGTCCCGATAGCATTTCCTTAGAAAAGGAGATAGACTTGATTATTGTCCCAGGTGTGGCGTTCGACCGCCAGTTGAACCGCTTGGGACGCGGTAAGGGATTTTACGACCGGCTACTGGCCACTGTAAATGTCCCGAGAATCGGGATTGCCTATTCTTTCCAACTTCGGGATAAGATTCCGGCTGAAACATTCGACCGGAAAATGGATCTGCTTATCACAGAAAAGGAAATCATCGGATAACCAAATCAAACAGGAACGCGTTTCCGATCTCTTTATTAATACTTTCTTTAAGTTTCTCTTTGGTAAGCAGCAATTCATTGCGCAGTACGGATGAAGTCAGTGATACGTAAAGAATCCGGTCACGCACATAGATAGTACGTGTATAGTGCGTCACCATAGGCCCTAAGAGCTGCCTCCAGGCATACCGGATACGGGATTCCATGATCTTCTCATAGAGCTCGGTGTTATCTTCGAAATAATCCCGTAAGATTTCACCGATAGATTGTGCATTTTTTCGTCTCATCTGTTTTTTTATCTCCCTGTAATAGAGGCTATATTCCCCTGTTCGACTTCAAACAAAGCAAACTCGTGATTCATCGCTTCCAGAATCTCATCCAAATATTTGCGGTTCGTATCAGTAATGAATATTTGCCCGAACTGATTATCGCTGACCAAGCGGATGATCTGAGCTACTCGTTGTGCATCCAACTTATCGAAAATATCATCCAAAAGTAAAGCCGGAGCGGTAGCACCTTGCCGTGCCAATAAAGCATATTGCGCCAACTTCAAGGCAATGAGAAATGTTTTCCGTTGTCCTTGCGATCCGATGCGCCGAATTAGGTAGTCGTCCAACGTCATCTCCAGGTCATCTTTGTGAATACCGACAGAGGTGTATCCCAAAATAAAATCGCGTTCCCGACTGATTTTGAGTTTCTCCTCTAAAGGCCCGTCCTCCATGGGAGATATATATTGTAATCCGACCGACTCGGCCAAACAGCATATCTGTTGGTGATACCGGTTGAAAAGCGGAACCAATACTTCAACCGTTTGTTTCCGCTTGGCATAAATCACCTCACCATACAGTTGCAACTGCATATCCAAGACTTCAAACAGCGAATAATCGCGTGTCTGCTCTTTTAGTAACGTATTCCGTTGTAAAAGCGCCTTATTATATTGTATTAAGGCATGCAGATAGGTTTTGTCCTGTTGGGA
>DWYO01000285.1 GCA_019118725.1 Candidatus Parabacteroides intestinavium
ATCCCTCGTTGGCACGGAATGTTCCCTCTCCATGCAGGTTAAAACTGGTCGAATCATAATTGCCGATATGTCCGGCTCCGGCATTAAACAGGGTAGTACGCACCAGGTCCGCATAGGCGTCCGGGACAAAAGTCACCAGCTTGAGCAAGGCCTCTTTTTGAGGGCTCAAAACACGGACATTCTGCAAACCGATCAGCTCTGCCAATTTGAAGTTCACACCCCCGTTCGCATTATCCAGATTTGTATGTGCCGCATAAATCACCAAATCATACTTACAGGCTTTCATCATACAACGTTCCACATACGTTTTTCCCGTCAATGACTTGAATGAGCGGAAGGCTAACGGATGATGAGAGATGATCAGATTACACTCCGATTCCAATGCCTCATCAACCACCTCCTCCGTAACATCCAAACAGAGCAATGCGCCCGTAGCCTCCTGGTTGACATCGCCAACCTGTACTCCGGCATTATCAAATCCCTCCTGCAAAGGTAACGGAGCATATTCTTCTATTTCTTTTATAATGTCTTTTATCTTCAGCATACTTAAAAGGAAAGTTTTTTATGCCGATCTTTCCTAGAGAAGATAATCATCCTTCTTTCCGAAGACGGTTATCTTTTCCCGAAAAGACCGGCATCTTTTTTGGGGGAAGAGAAAGGGCTATTCCCTTTTTATGCTTTTACATCGACTTTCAGATACAGTTCTTTCAGCTGCTCATCGTCTATTACTGAAGGAGCATCGATCATCACGTCACGACCGGAATTATTCTTCGGGAACGCGATGCAATCACGGATGGAATCCAATCCGGCAAACAGAGATACCCAACGATCCAAGCCGTAGGCCAATCCTCCGTGAGGCGGAGCACCGTATTTGAAGGCATTCATCAAGAAACCGAACTGTTCTTGCGCACGCTCTTCCGTAAAGCCAAGCAGTTTGAACATCTTATCCTGCAGCTGGCTATCATGGATACGGATAGATCCACCACCTACTTCCACGCCATTGATCACCATATCGTAAGCATTGGCACGTACAGCGCCCGGATCAGTATCTAATAAAGGTATATCTTCCGGTTTCGGTGAAGTGAACGGATGGTGCATCGCATAGAAACGCTGATCCTCCTCGCTCCATTCAAACAACGGGAAGTCTACCACCCACAGGCAAGCAAACTTATTCTTGTCCCGCAAGCCCAATTGCTCAGCTACCTCCAGACGGAGTTCGCTCAGCTGCTTGCGTGTTTTCATCGCATCATCTCCGGAAAGAATCAGGATCAAGTCGCCCGGTTTAGCCCCGAATGCCTCTTTTATCTTCTGGAGAACCTCTTGTGTATAGAATTTATCTACGCTCGATTTCACATTGCCATCTGCCTCTACACGGGCATAGACCATACCTTTGGCGCCAATCTGCGGACGCTTGACAAACTCGGTCAACGCATCCAGTTGCTTACGGGTATAACTTGCGGCACCTTCCGCACAAATACCTCCGATGTATTTTGCATTGTCGAAGACCGAGAATCCATAACCCTGCATGATATCCATCAGTTCGACGAACTTCATGCCAAAACGCAGATCCGGCTTGTCGCTACCATAATATTTCATAGCGTCCTGCCACGTCATACGCAAGAATGGCTCTTTCATCTCTATACCCCGAATCGTCTTGAACAGATGCTTTGCCATTCCTTCGAAAGTCTGAATGACATCCTCCTGCTCCACAAAGCTCATCTCGCAATCGATTTGCGTAAATTCCGGCTGGCGGTCAGCACGCAAGTCTTCATCACGGAAGCATTTTACAATCTGGAAATAACGGTCAAAACCTGAAACCATCAGCAACTGCTTAAAGGTCTGCGGAGATTGAGGCAAAGCATAGAACTGCCCCGGATTCATACGGGAAGGGACAACGAAATCACGTGCTCCTTCCGGAGTAGACTTGATCAGTACCGGTGTCTCCACTTCCAGGAATCCCTGCTTATCCAAATAGCTGCGCACTTCGAAAGCCATCTTATGACGGAGCTCCAGGTTCTTCCGCACGCACGAACGGCGCAAGTCCAAATAACGGTATTTCATGCGCAGGTCATCTCCACCGTCCGTCTCGTCCTCGATCGTAAACGGAGGAGTAACTGCCGTATTCAATATATTCAGCTTCGATACAATTATCTCAATATCACCCGTAGGGAGATGCGGATTCTTGCTGGAACGCTCGCGAACGGTTCCGGTAGCCTGGATAACAAACTCCCGGCCTAATTTATTTGCCTGCTCGCACAACGCAGGATCGACTTCTTGATTAAACACCAACTGCGTAATGCCATAACGGTCGCGGATATCCACAAATGTCATACCACCCATCTTACGGGTTTTCTGCACCCATCCGGCCAATGTGACTACCAGTCCTTCATCTGCCAGGCGCAAATCGCCACATGTTCTTGTTCTATACATAGTATATTCTTTAATTTAACCATTCTTCATCCCGTAGGGATATGCAAAGGTAATATATTTTTAGAAAAATATTTCAGGTTTAGAAGCTGTTTTGAATTTATTCCAAGTTTTTCTAAAGCGTGTTTTCGAGGATTTTTTTGTTCTTATGAGGAGTATAGCAGACTATATGACGTATCCCCGTTCATTTCTTAGGTTCTACATGCAACATAATATGCGTATTCTTTCCGAAACGGAGCCGGATCCGCTCCTCGATATTCCGCGTATGGGCATGAGCTTCGGCCACGCTCATATCTCCCGGCACCCGGATATGGACCTCGATGGAAATTGTATTCCCCAACCGGCGCGTATAGAGATTATGCGGGCTGCTCACCTCCTTTTCTTCCAGAATCAACGAAAGAATCTCATCCTCCACCTCCTTCGGAAGAGACTTGTCCAACAACTCGTTGATTGAGGCAGAGGTCTGCACAAGAGCTATCTTCAAGATGAAGAAACTGACGATGATAGCCGCCAGCGGATCCAATATCCGCCCCTGCTCCCCCAAGAGCATGGCGCCTCCGATACCCAGCAATGTGCCGATAGATGAGAATGCATCCGAGCGATGATGCCACGCATTGGCTATTACCGCCGGACTATCCACCTGCTTCCCGACGAAGTTCGTATATTGATAAAGTATCTCTTTAACAACAATCGAAACTATCGCTGCTATCAGGGCAATCACACCCGGACTTTCCAGTTCTTTCCCCAGATACCATACGCCATAGATTTGATATACTCCGTTCCAAAGGATACCGAAACCAACAAACAGAAGGAATAATCCGATGATGCAGGTGGCCAGGGTCTCATACCTGCCATGCCCGTAATCATGGTCATTATCCCGGGGCTTTGCCGATATGTTCACGAAGAACAAGACTATGACATCTGTAATAAAATCGGAAAATGAGTGGACAGCATCTGCTATCATCGCGCTACTATTCCCCACTATTCCGGCCACAAACTTGAATACCAACAAAAGGGCATTCGCCACCGACCCCCACAGGGTAACCCGCACAATACGCTTCTCGCGGGCTTTTGTCTCATTATTCACCATATAATAATAAGGTAATTGCTTAAAGCTGCTTTGATTTTTTTCAGCTCTTTAGAAGCTGTTTTGAATAAATTCCAAACAGCTTCTGAATCCAGATGCAAAAATAGCAATTATTTGTAAGTTGACAAGAAATCCAAGGGACAAGTTGATAAGGAAACAGGAATTCATAAAACAAGGCTCCAAAACAAGGAATACAAGATATAAGCCTTGCCAACTTCATCGGCTATTCTATAACAGATTCGATGCCAGCTCGGAAAGTTCGCTTCGTTCCCCTTTTATCAAGTTCACGTGGGCAAACAGGTCTTGACCATTCATCTTATCCACCATGTAGGCCAATCCGTTACTTTGGGCATCCAGGTAAGGCGAATCGATCTGCTGGATATCTCCGGTAAATACCATCTTGGTGCCTTCTCCGGCACGGGTGATTATCGTCTTCACCTCATGAGGCGTCAGGTTCTGGGCCTCGTCGATGATGCAATACGTCTCGGACAAACTCCGTCCGCGGATAAAGGCCAACGCCTCTATAACCAATTGGTTATTGCGTTGCAGCTCCTCCAGCCGGCGTGCCTCCGGACCGTTTACCGCTATCTGCCCCTTGATTACGTTCAGGTTATCGAACAAAGGTTGCATATAAGGCGCCACCTTTTGCTTCTCGTCTCCCGGAAGGAACCCCAGGTCCTTGTTGGCCAATGCCACGATAGGACGCGCCAAGAGGATTTGCTTGTATAAGGCAGACTGCTTCAGGGCAGAAGCCAATGCCAGCAGGGTCTTTCCAGTACCGGCCTTTCCGGTCAAAGCCACCAGTTTGATGTCAGGGTCGTTCAGCACCTCAAACGCAAAGCTCTGTTCGGCGTTACGGGGCTGGATTCCATAGTTGTTGGTCTTATCTACGCGTTTAATCTTATTAGAGAAGGGATTCAGGCGAGCCAACACCGAGTTACGTTCACTTTTCAGAATAAAGCATTCGTTCGGAACCAGTTTCGAACAGATGTCCAGCAAGTCGGCGTCCACTCCGCTAGGAGTACTATATATTTTATCAATCAATTCCGGATCTATCCCCTCATAAGTCTCTTGTGACTTCTCGAAGACATCCACATTAATTACCTTATCGGTAATGTAATCCTCCACCTTGATGCCTAACGAACGCGCCTTCATGCGCAGGTTCACGTCCTTGGTCACCAATATAGTCTGCATATCCGGATATTTCTCGGCTATGGTCAAGGTACAAGAGAGGATACGATGGTCCGGAGTCGCCTCCGAGAAAGCCTCTTTTACCCGCTTCTGGTACTTATCTCCCGTAACGACATGCAGCATTCCCCGATTAGGTCCCAACGAAGCTCCTTTGGTGAACAAATCGTTGGTGGTAATCGCATCCAACGCGCGGACGAACTCACGTGCGTTATAGTTAATCTGGTCACTACCCTTTTTAAACCGGTCCAGTTCTTCCAACACTACGATAGGCAAATAAATGTCATTTTCCTGAAAGTTCTCTATACATTTATAATCATGTAAGATAACATTCGTGTCCAACACAAAATTCTTTTTTGCTCCCATGATTCTAATCCTTTAAATTCGACATTCGCAAAGCGTTTTCCGGAAATCGTTCCCTGAAGCGTTTTTTCTATTTATATAACCAATTAGTTCCTTGGATTGTTTCGGCAAAAGAAAGATTTTTTATCAAAATATCAATTTGTCAAAATGTCAATTTACCCCACTCTATTTCGCGTTATTTCGGCCCTTCGTAGGAGTTGCTCCCCTACGAAGGCACTCTCGCGGAGTTAAAAAGCTTCATTTTACCATTTAACTGTTTTATTCACAATAAAATAATAAACATTTTCTCTATCTATAAAAAAACTCATTCCAGCGAAAATCCAAGGCTATTTCATCCCAAATATCCCAAGTTCGGGGCAATATAAAGGCCATTTTTTCGGAAAACGACCGCTATTTTTTTCATTCATGCCTATATTTCCGGAAAAAGAAAGGCAACTTTGTCTGCAATACAAG
>DWYO01000286.1 GCA_019118725.1 Candidatus Parabacteroides intestinavium
ATCACCCGGGTGATGCAAACTAATTTCGCAGAGGATTTTTCAAGAAAATAGGGGGAATTCAAAACAAAGTTGTATATTTGCCCCTCAATAATGATTCATTTTAAAACTTTAAATAAACATGAAGAAAATAATTGTATCGGCCCTGTTGCTGGCTATGGTATTGCCTTCGGTTGATGCGAAGGACAAAAAGAAAGAGAAGGAGGAGGTATTCGTCTTTACTCCTGTGAAAGAGTTGAAAATTACTCCAATCAAGAATCAAAACAGAAGCGGTACCTGCTGGAGCTTCTCGGCGGTTGCCTTTTTGGAATCGGAATTGTTGCGCATGGGCAAAGGGGAATACGATTTGTCTGAGATGTTTATTGTGAGTAAGAACTATAAAGACAAAGGTGAGAAATTCGTTCGTCTGCATGGCGAGTTGAACTATGCGCAGGGCGGTTCGTTTACCGATGTCCTGATGGCTTGGAAAGATTACGGAATCGTTCCGGAGTCGGTGATGAGCGGTTTGCAATATGGTGAGGATATGCATGTGCATGGCGAAGTGGAATCGTTGTCACGCGCTTACCTGGATGCAGTAATCAAGAACCCGAACCGCAAGCTTTCTACGGCTTGGAAGAAGGGATTTGACGGAATTATCGATGCTTATTTAGGCGTGGCTCCGGAGAAATTTACGTATAATGGCAAGGAATATACCCCGAAGAGCTTCGCGGCTGAGTTGGGTATCAATCCGGACGATTATGTTTCGTTGACGTCTTATACCCACCATCCGTTCTATACACAGTTCGCCTTGGAAATCCAGGACAACTGGCGTTGGGCTACTTCGTATAATATTCCGATTGACGAGTTGATGCAGGTGTTCGACAATGCCATCAATACCGGATATACGATTGCTTGGGGGTCTGATGTGAGCGAAAAGGGATTTACACGTAATGGCATTGCCGTTATGCCGGATATCGAATCGATGGAGCGCAGTGGCTCTGACCAGGATCATTGGTTGGGCTTGAGCGCTTCCGAGAAAGAGGCTGAAATCAAGAAGATGCTTGAAAAGCCTTGCCAGGAAATCAACGTAACGCAGGAGATGCGTCAGGAGGCTTATGATAATTATGAGACTACAGACGACCACGGTATGCAGATTTATGGTATCGCCAAAGATCAGACCGGAAAGAAATTCTATATGGTGAAGAATTCTTGGGGTACCGATAATAAATATAAAGGTACTTGGTATGCATCTGAAACTTTCGTGAAGTATAAGACGATGAATATCGTAGTTCATAAGGATGCCATTCCTCAAGCTATCAAAGATAAGTTGGGTATAAAATAAGACTATTGGTGGCTTCAGGTTCCAGAGACAACCTTTGTGGGATCCGTCCGCTGGAACCTGAAGCTGTTCTTTTTTTGATTTTTATTTTTTTATAATATCAAGGCTTGTTTTTAAGACTTAAACTCTCTACCTTTGCACCCGTAATCAGAAAGATGGTTACAACGCGATATCGCGGAGTGGAGCAGTGGTAGCTCGTTGGGCTCATAACCCAAAGGTCGTCTGTTCGAATCAGGCCTCCGCAACATGATATAAAGAGAATCCGAGGTTTCGGGTTCTCTTTTTTTATGACGTTAGCGAACGGTATCCCAAGAAGTTTTTCGTTTACACTTGGCAGACTTGGGTATTTATACTACTTTTGCAAATAAATCAAGCAAAAAGAGTTTCAAACAGAGAGCATGAAAAAAGAAGAGAATCCGATTTACGCACGTAACACCCTGGAATTTGTTACGGTGGCCTTGGAATATTGTTCGTTTGTAGAGGGAGCATCCCGGAACGGGGCGTATGATTTTGTAGACAAAGCGACAAAAATCCTTCCTTTACTCTACCTGAAAGCGGCACTCTTGCCCGAAGTAGAATCGGACGACATTTATGAGCCGGAGTTTCATGTTACCGAAGATATGTATGAGGCGGTACGTTCCGGAGTAGCCGGATTGCTGGAAGAGCGTGACACTTATCTGGATACTTTTCATCAGGATATGCAATATAGCGATACACCGATAGCCGCTTTTATTTCCGAGAATCTGGCGGATGTCTATCAGGATGTGGGGAATTTTGTAGCTCTCTTCCGGACGGGCAACGAGGTGGTCATGCGGGAGTCGGTGGCGTTGTGCTATCAAAACTTCTGTGATTATTGGGGGCAACAATTGTTGAATGCGTTAAAGGCGTTGCATAGCCTGCGTTATGCGGATGAAGAATGGAAAGATGGCAATGACAGATAAGTACCTACATACAATTACCAAAGAGGAGGTGGAAGAGCTTCCGATGGAGCATTTTGACGGACGTATATTCGTGCTGACAACGGAAAGCGAGGCTAACAAGGCCGTAGAGTATCTGCAAAAATACCCGAGGATCGGTTTTGATACTGAGACAAGGCCGAGCTTCCGGAAGGGAAAGCGCTATAAGGTCTCCTTGGTGCAATTGTCTACTGATGACACCTGCTTTCTGTTCCGGTTGAACTATATGGGGTTCCCCGCCTCATTGAAACGGTTGCTGGGGAATGCGGACGTGATGAAGATCGGCCTTTCGCTTCGCGATGATTTCAACTCTTTGCGCAAGCGGGTAGAGATTGACCCGCAGAACTTTCTCGATATCCAGTCGCTGGTCTCGCAATATGGCATTGAGGAGGCGAGCCTGCAAAAGATTTATGCCATCCTGTTTGGCAAGAAAATCTCTAAGGGGCAGCGCCTGAGCAATTGGGAGACCGATATATTGACAGAACAGCAAAAAAGGTATGCCGCATTAGACGCATGGGCCTGCCTGCAAATCTATAAACAACTGAATAACGAAGCATGATGAGCTATTGTAAAGTATTTCTGAAACCCAAGAAAGAGGAATCGTTATTGCGGTTCCACCCGTGGGTGTTTTCCGGAGCGATTCAACGGATTGATGGGAAACCGGAAGAGGGGGATTTGGTGGAAGTCTATGGAGCAAACGGGGCCTTTCTGGCGATAGGACATTATCAGATAGGGAGCATTGCTGTCCGTGTCCTGTCGTTTGTGCAGCGCAAGATAGACCATGCTTTTTGGGTTGAGCGGATCCGTTCTGCTTATCAGTTACGTTGTACGTTGGGACTGGCGAATACGAAAAACAACAATACTTTCCGATTGGTGCATGGCGAAGGTGATAATTTGCCCGGATTGGTGATTGATATGTATGCCCATACGGCGGTTATGCAGGCCCATTCGGTGGGAATGCACCGGTGCCGGCAGGAAATAGCCGAAGCCCTGAAAGAGGTGGTAGGGGATATGTTGCAGAACATTTATTATAAGTCTGAGACAACACTTCCTTATAAAGCGGATATAGATACCGAGAACGGCTATCTGATGGGACAGGATGTGGAGGATATAGCTCTGGAGAACGGATTGAGATTTTGTGTGGACTGGCAGAAAGGACAAAAGACGGGCTTCTTTGTTGACCAGCGTGAGAACCGTTCGTTGCTGGAGCATTATGCGAAAGGGCGTTCGGTCTTGAATATGTTTTGTTATACCGGCGGATTTTCGTTTTATGCGATGCGTGGCGGAGCTAAGCTGGTACATTCGGTGGATAGTTCCGCTAAGGCTATATCACTGACCAACCGTAATGTGGAATTGAACTTCCCGAGCGATTCCCGCCATCAGGCCTTTGCTGAAGATGCGTTTAAGTTCTTGGAACGGATGGGAAGCAATTATGACCTGATTATCTTGGATCCTCCGGCTTTTGCCAAGCATAAGAATGTGTTGCGTAATGCCTTGCAAGGGTATCGTAAACTGAATGCGATTGCTTTCGAGAAAATTCAGCCCGGAGGTATCTTGTTTACTTTCTCCTGCTCGCAGGTGGTCAGCAAAGAGAATTTCCGCCTGGCGGTTTTCAGCGCGGCCGCACAAGCTAAACGGAGTGTCCGCATCTTGCATCAATTGACCCAGCCAGCCGACCATCCGGTCAATATCTATCATCCGGAGGGCGAGTATCTGAAGGGGTTGGTGCTTTATGTAGAATAGCCATGGATGAGATGGTTCAAGTTGCGGTCCTGTATTCGTTCGGTGTAATGCCTGTTTGCTTCTTGAACCATCGGCTGAAATGCTGCGGATATTGGAATCCGAGTTCGTAGGCGATTTCACTAATGGAATCTTTTGTATTAAAGATACGTTCTTTCGCGACATAGGTTGTCTTGCTTTGGATATGTTTCAAGGCAGACATGCCGGTCTCTTTTTTCAGCAAATATCTTCCGAACCCATTACCTGCCCGGGAGCGATGAAAAGCATCGTGCCCCGCTGGTAATCATACATACTGCGACCATACTTCAACATGCCGCAATCTGTGTCTTTTAATAATATTGTATAGATGCTGTACAATTTCCGTCCGAAGCGCAAAGGTTTCGCCTCATGTCCGTCTATTACACTGACCAGCGGATTGCACGTCTCTACACCGAAATAGTCGTTATAGGCCTGCACGGAATCTATCTTCAACAGTTCGCTCATAATTGTTTTTCCTTATTATAATTTGTTGTAGGCAAAATTAGGGATATTCCTTTATTCATGAAGTATAAAAATCTACGATTTGATTACCAATATCATGTTTTCCCTGATAAAGGTCGACATGGCTCCGGTGAAACAGGCTGATAGTTCTATTTCCTGTATGCTACGAAATTGGTTGTTCTATCTGTGATTCAGGTACAGGTAACAGAGTAATCGCGGAATAACTTTGCGGTGGAGAATTAGAAGCTGTTTTGAATTTCTTCGGAA
>DWYO01000287.1 GCA_019118725.1 Candidatus Parabacteroides intestinavium
TATCAACCCGATTGAATTTGTCTTCTTCATCGGTTTGGTTCGATTCACTTTCTAGAAATCGGCAGATATGTAAATCTTCGCCCAATAAAGTGGACAAAAATCCTTCCAGCACCACATAATTGCTTTTATCCCGAAGCAGGCGCTTCATCGCCCAATCGAAACGGATCAAATTGTCTTTCATATATTTGGTTTTGAATGTTTCTGCGAAGATACACATTTATTTGGATTAATCCCTATCCTTTAATGGAAATGACTTATAAACGTAATCAAAATTTATGAATTATATAAGTCATATCCATTATTTTTGCATAATAAAAATGAATTGAAATATGAAAAAAATGTATTTGATCGTATGGACGAGTTTATTGTTGCTTGTTCCGCTTCAGGTTTTCGCTCAACCAAAAGCGAGTAATCAGATTCCAGCTCGAGAGGCTGTTCCAGCTTCGGATATTTTTCGGACAAAACCCTATTTACAGCGTCCGATAGGAGATGAGATAACCATCTGCTGGGAGACCAATGTGCCGGTTGTCAGTTGGGTTGAGTACGGGAAAGACGGAATGTTGGACCGAAAAAAAATGCTTTATGCAGATGGGCAGATGATTTGCAATAATATGCGGCATCATTTCCGTTTAAGTGGGTTGGAGCCAGGAGAAACATATAGTTACAGGGTCTGCTCACAGGAAATAACTCTTTACGAGCCCTATAAAAAGGAATTTGGGAATACAGCAGTTTCTGATGTATATACGTTTACATTGCCCGAAAAAGATGAAACGGACTTTACTGTATTGTTGTTTAATGATTTGCATAGCCATTTCAATACTATGGATAGTTTTGCGAATATTATTAAGGAGCAGCAAATTGGTTATGATTTCGTTATTTTCAATGGAGATTGTATTGATGATGTGAATAGAGAAGAACGTGCGATAGAAGTATTGAATCATTTGAATGCATTGGCTGATGCGTCTAATAAACCTTTCTTTTTCTTACGTGGAAATCATGAGATCCGGGGGGCGTACTCTATAGAAATGCGAAAGCTGTTTGATTATATAGATCAGACAACTTATGGGGCTTTCAGTTGGGGGGATACGCGTTTTGTTACTTTGGACTGTGGTGAGGATAAACCTGATAGTACGTGGGTTTATTACGATTTGAATGATTTTTCCCGTTTTCGTCTGGATCAAGTCGCTTTCCTTTCAGATGAATTGTCAAGCCCGGAATTTAAACAGGCCGAACGCCATATCTTAGTACATCATATTCCTATTTATGGTGATGTAGGTGATAGCTATAATCCTTGCTTTGGCCTTTGGCATCCTTTGTTAAAAGAGGCTCCGTTTGATATTAGCCTTAATGCGCACTGGCATCGTTTTACTTATTATCCGAAAGGAAAATTGGAAAATAATTTCCCGGTAGTGATCGGGGGAGGTCCTAAACCGGAGATTGCTTATATGCTTATTTTACAGAAGAAAGGAGAACAATTGACATTGCGTGCTTTAGGTACGGATGGAAAAGAAAAGTTGAAATTGGAATTATAAATTTCACAAATAAAAAATGAAGAATGAACAATCTCCTAATTGTCCATTCTTCATTTTTTTATTATCGGATAAATAATAGTTCGCGATATTTCGGAAGAGGCCACATTTGATTATCTACCATTAATTCTAATTCATCTATATGGCTGCGGATCTCTTCTAAATAAGGGGCGACTGTATCGTGATAAGCGATCGCTTTCTCGCGCATATCTGTAATACGGTTTGCTTTTTTTCGGGCTTCGACCATTTCATCCACCTTTGTGGTAACAGCCGTGATATGACCTGATATCTTGCGGATCAAACGGCGTGGTTCGGCGGATAGTCCTTCATATTCTTCCATCCCGAAAGTTTCTTTCAATCGGGTGAGGTTCTCCAATAATACGGTTTGGTAACGGATTACTACCGGAATAATATGATTCAAAGATAAGTCTCCCAAAACACGTGCTTCGATCTGGACTTTTTTAATGTAGATTTCCCATTTCACCTCGTTGCGTGCTTCCAGCTCTTTTAAGCTTAATACGCCTGTCTCTGCAAACATCTTTACAACATCAGGTTTCAGATAGGCATCGTATTGTAACGGTACGCTATTCTCACAATCCAATCCGCGTTGTTTCGCTTCCGTTTTCCATTCATCACTATATCCATTACCATCAAAGCGAATTGGTTTTGATTCTTGGATATATTTTTTCAAAACTTCAAAAATAGCAGCTTCTTTGCTTTTCCCTTGTCCGCGCAGAGCTTCTACATCTTGTTTGAATTGGCGTAATTGATAAGCTACGGCAGAGTTTAGCGCGAGCATGGCTGAACCACAATTGGCCGATGAACCTAAAGCGCGGAATTCAAACCTGTTTCCGGTAAAGGCAAAAGGCGATGTCCGGTTACGGTCGGTATTGTCCAAAAGCAATTCGGGAATCTGACCGAATCCTAAATGCAGACGCTTTTTGTCATCTACTTCGATAGCATCCTCAATCGAACTGTTCTCAAATTTATCCAAAATATCGGAAATCTGAGACCCCAAGAATGTTGAAATAATAGCAGGCGGTGCTTCATTGGCTCCCAGGCGATGAGCGTTGGTGGCCGATGCAATAGTCGCTTTCAACAAAGCATTATATTTGTAAACCGCCATGATCGAGTTGACGATAAATGTTATGAAGCGTAGATTATCCTCTCGGTTTTTTCCCGGCGAGAATAGATTGATGCCCGTATTCGTTCCCATGGACCAATTGCAATGTTTTCCGGATCCGTTTACGCCCTTGAATGGCTTTTCATGCAATAAAACACGGAAGTTATGGTGCCGGGCTACCCGTTTCATCACCGACATGAGCAATTGGTTATGATCGTTGGCTAAGTTGCATTCCTCGTAGATCGGTGCGAATTCAAATTGGTTGGGTGCGACTTCATTATGGCGGGTTTTCACGGGAATGCCTAATTTATAGCATTCGACTTCCAAATCCTTCATAAATTCTTGTACGCGGGATGGTATCGCTCCGAAGTAATGATCGTCCAACTGTTGGTTCTTGGCACTTTCATGGCCTAACAACGTGCGTTCAGTAAGCGACAGATCCGGGCGGGCGGAGTATAAATCTTCATCAATCAAGAAATATTCCTGTTCCCAGCCTAAATACGCGATGACCTTATTTACATCATCATTGAAGTACTGGCACACCTCTGTAGCTGCCTTGTTTAAAGCCTCAATAGAGCGAATCAACGGAGTCTTATAATCTAACGCTTCTCCTGTATAAGCTATGAATACCGTAGGGATGCATAATGTATCATCTACAATAAATGCCGGAGATGAGGGATCCCAAGCTGAATAGCCACGAGCTTCGAATGTGTTACGTAAGCCTCCATTCGGGAAACTTGACGCATCCGGTTCCTGTTGAACCAATAATTTGCCGCTGAATTCCTCAATCATGCCGCCATTCCCGTCATGCTCTACGAAAGCGTCATGCTTTTCAGCTGTCCCATCGGTCAGAGGTTGGAACCAGTGTGTGTAATGGGTAACACCTTTCTCCAAAGCCCACATTTTCATGCCGGCGGCAACGTGATTGGCTACTTCGCGGTCGATAGGCGTACCGCTATCAATAGATTGCGTCAGTGCTTTGAATGTTTCTTTGGAAAGATAGTTCTGCATCGCTTTCCGGTTGAACACATTCTCACCAAAATATTCCGAGACTTTCCGGCCCGGAGTACGGGCTTCCACCGCTTTTCGGTTGGAAGCTTTCTCTACTGCATTAAAGCGGAAGATTGACATACCTTTATTATTCTATTAATTGAGGTACAAAATTAGACAAAATCTATGAGATATGCGAATTATTGAAAGAAATAGCGGACAATGTCATTCCCGTTGGCATACAAGAGTAAGGCGAATAGAAATGCCATGCCGGCCATCTGTGCATATTCAAGGAACTTGTCACTGGGCTTGCGTCGGGTTATCACTTCATACAAAAGGAACATCACATGACCTCCGTCTAAGGCCGGAATAGGTATGATATTCATAAAGGCCAGGATGACCGATAACCAGGCCGTACGCTCCCAGAAGATTTCCCAATCCCAGGTAGCGGGAAAAAGGCTTCCGATAGCTCCGAATCCCCCTAGATTGCTGGCGCCCTCTTTGGTGAATACATATTTCATGTCATTCATATAGCCGGTCAGGGTGTGTACTCCTTTTTCTATTCCGGCTGGGAACGATTGGAAAAAGTTATAGTTAAGTGTTACCAGATCATACATCTCGGCAGGAGAGACCACCATAACTCCGATTTTCCCTAATGAATCGACCTGCATGGCCAACGTGTCATGTACACCGGCACGCGAAATTCCTAATTGGATCTCCTGCCCCCGGTGTTTATTGAGTGCAATCACCGCATCGGTGAAGGTCGGGGTTATTTCATTGTTGACGGATAAGATACTATCTCCGGGAAGTACTCCGGCAAGAGCGGCCGAAGAAAGAGAGTCTGGAAGGTTTTTGACAATCATGGGGAAGCGCAGGGCGGCAAATCCTTTCTTGTCCCGAAGCAAGCGCTGCATCAGATCATCTGGAATGGGGATAACGACCTCTTTTCCTTCGCGAAGTACAGTCACGTTGTTTGCTTCGATAACGCTACGCAGACAATCTTCTCCGAACCGGTCCAACGTAGTGGTATCGGCTTTCAGGAGGATATCTCCGTCTTGGAATCCGATATTATGGAATGTCTCACTATAATCCATTCCCATTTTCATATTCTTCAGCGGAAGATAAGTGTCTCCCCAATGAAATAGAATCATGGAATAGATGAACAACGCCAGCAGGAAATTGAATACAACGCCACCTATCATGATAAGCAAACGTTGTCCGGCTGGTTTTGAACGGAATTCATACGGTTTCGGGGGCTGTGCCATAGCCTCCTTGTCCATACTTTCATCAATCATTCCGGATATTTTGCAATAGCCTCCCAAGGGAAGCCAACCGACTCCATATTCCGTTTCGCTATTCTTCGGCTTATACCGGAAAAGGGCAAACCACGGGTCGAAGAACAGGTAGAATTTCTCAACACGTACCTTGAAAATGCGTGCAAAGATAAAATGTCCGAACTCATGTACAATCACCAAAATAGAAAGGCTTAATATGAGTTGTAACGCTTTAATCAAAAATGTTTCCATCTTTTACTCTTTTTTTCTCTTTACTTGCTTTATTTTGTTTTTCAATTAAGGGATAATCAGACCGGTTTCTCCCTATGAAACTTTTGTTTCTTCCTATGAAACTTTTGTTTCATCCTACGGAACTTGCTGAAGGGCCAATCTTCGTGCTTCCGTGTCCGTATTTACATAATCCTCATACGTCGGATTCGGGATAAACGTGGTGACCTCCATTGTTTTTTCGATAATATCGCTCATCTGCAAGAAGCCAATTTTGTCCTGCAAGAAAGCCGATACGACAATTTCGTTGGCCGCGTTCAGGATACAAGGCATATTCCCGCCTTTCCGTACCGCATCAAAGGCATAAGCCAAGTTACGAAACCTGCGCATGTCCGGCTCTTCAAATGTCAGGGTCGCATATTGCCTGAAGTCCAGACGCGGTTCTTTGCTCTTCATCCGTTCCGGATAAGAAAAAGCATAGGCGATAGGGAGCTTCATATCCGGTATTCCCAACTGGGCGATTACGGCCCCGTCTTCAAATTGTACCATCGAGTGGATAACCGATTGCGGGTGTACTACGATTTGAATTTGTTCGGGTAATACACCAAACAACCATTTCGCCTCAATCATTTCAAACCCTTTGTTCATCATCGATGCCGAGTCGATGGTAATCTTGGCCCCCATGTGCCAATTAGGGTGTTTCAAGGCCTGTTCTTTGGTCACGCAGGCCAACTCTTCCAGGCTTTTCTCCCGGAAAGGGCCGCCTGAAGCCGTCAGGAGAATCTTCTCGATGGGATTGTCATACGCTCCGTTCAGACATTGGAAAATAGCGGAATGCTCCGAGTCAACCGGTAATATCGGTACGTGATGCTCCCGCGCAAGGGCGGTAATCAGCTCTCCGGCTACGACCAAAGTTTCTTTGTTGGCCAAGGCAATGGCTTTTCCGGCTTTTATAGCCGCGACAGTGGGCTTTAATCCGGCATAACCGACCATAGCCGTCAATACCATATCAATTGGTGCGGCTTGAACTACTTGTGCGATAGCATCTGAACCTGCCCAGACTTTGATAGGCAGGTCTTCCAAAGCCTCTTTTAGCTCGGGATATTTCTGTTCGTTGGCTATAACCACCACGTCAGGCATGAACTTCCGTGCCTGATTTATCAATAAATCCACTTGATTATTGGCCGTTAAGGCATATACCTCAAAGCGGTCAGGATGTTCACTGACCACCTCCAAGGCTTGTGTGCCTATTGACCCCGTAGAACCTAATATTGCTAATTGTCTTTTCATGCTTCGTGTTTAAAAAACAATGAAATCTTCCGGATTGACCGGTTTGCCATTATACCATAACTCAAAATGGAGATGCGGGCCGGTCGATAACGAACCTGTATTTCCGACAAGGGCGATAGCCTCTCCCGCAATGACCTGCTCTCCGGGTTCTTTGAGCAAAATTTCGTTATGTTTGTAGACCGACACAAATCCGTTTTTGTGTTGTATCTGGATGACGTTCCCATGATTCGGGTCATATCCCGCATAAATAACTGTTCCGGCCAGTGTGGCCAATACGCTCTCTTTGGGAGATGCGGCAATATCTACTCCAAAATGGTGTATGT
Source organism: Candidatus Parabacteroides intestinavium (assembly GCA_019118725.1). GTDB lineage: Bacteria > Bacteroidota > Bacteroidia > Bacteroidales > Tannerellaceae > Parabacteroides > Parabacteroides intestinavium. The sequence continues at coordinate 6,758 of DWYO01000287.1, forward strand.
CTGATTGGTAATGCGAAGAGATGATCCCGTTTACCGGTTTATAGAAGAAGAGACCCTCTATCGGTGCGGGATTGGTGTTCAGTACGGTCAGGTTATATTTTTCTTCCTGTTCGAACGATTTGACATACTCTTGCTCTTCTTTGCTGCGCGGAATGTTATAATCGGCATCTGAACGTGCCAGCGATTCGATTTCCCGGATAGAATCCAACGGGATATTCCCGGAAATAATTCCTGTAACGTTCCGTAAATAAAGGTCCTGAATCTGGATCATCCGCTCTAATGAGTCGGCCCGAAGAGCGTTGTCCATGATGCTTTTACGCACTTCCACGTCCAGATATCCCGGCAAATAGTTGCGTATCGGAGTCATGATAATGATAAAAGCGGTAAACGCCACTAAGGAAAAGGCGAACAGAGCGAGGGCTATGAACACCGATAATTGGGATAACCGGAAAGCCCATACCTCTTCCAGCGTACTTTCGTTGATGAAAGAAAGCTTGTACTTGAAACGTATGCGTTTCCAGAATGATGATTTGTTGCCTTTAGCCTTGCCTTTTTTCCACTTCATACGCTCTATAAATCAAGTAATCCTTCAGGCATAGAGACGAAAAGCGTTTTCTTTTCGTAATTCACCTCTTTTATCAATTCCTCTGCGGCCGGGAGCAAAAGGTCCTGACCGTTGTGGTCTATTTGTAATAAGACATTCAGTGTCGTGTCATCTGTATCGGTAATCCGGCCGATTTCTCCTTTGTGTTCATCAATAACCTTAAAACCGATGAGGTGATCCCACGTGATGTCCGCCGTCAGTTCCTCCGCATCTATTTTATTCAAAGGATAATATACGAAACGATTGCTGAACTCACGGGCGTCAGCTTCTGTGTTGACATCTTCCAGTTTGACCAGCAAAGAGGAGTCGCTTTTATACCGATAATCCTCGATGAAGAAAGGGACCAGAATGCCATCCATATCGCAGATAATATAAGGTGTATCTTCCGATTCGTCCCACGAGTCGGATACGTCATAATCAATCAACAAGGTGATTTCCCCCTTAATGCCATGAGGTTTGGCAAACTGGCCGATTTTAAAGACATCTTCAGAATTGATCATACGAATTTCTTTTTATAAACGTGTGATACGTGCACCGATTTGGTTCAATCGTTTGTCTACATTTTGATACCCCCGGTCTATCTGGTCGATATTGTGAATCGTACTTGTCCCTTCGGCGCTCATGGCGGCTATCAGCAGGGCTATTCCGGCGCGGATATCCGGTGATACCATGTTGGAGGCACGCAATTTGAATCGATTTCCTAATCCGATTACCGTAGCACGGTGCGGATCACATAAAATGATTTGTGCGCCCATGTCGATCAGCTTGTCAACAAAGAACAGACGGCTTTCAAACATTTTCTGATGAATCAAGACACTTCCCACGGCTTGGGTGGCCACGACCAGGAATACGCTCAGCAAATCCGGGGTCAGTCCGGGCCAAGGCGCATCGGCGATGGTCATGATCGAACCGTCTATGAAAGTCTCTATCTCGTAAGAATCGTGTGGCGGGATATGGATGTCATCACCCTCTTGCTCTACCGTAATTCCTAAACGCCGGAACGAGTTGGGGATGATTCCCAGCATGTCGAACCGGGTGTTTTTGATCCGGATGTCGGAACCTGTCATGGCGGCCATGCCAATAAAGCTCCCCACCTCGATCATGTCCGGAAGGATGGTATGTTCCGTCCCGTGCAAGGATTTAACCCCTTCGATGGTCAGCAGGTTGGACCCCACGCCTGAGATATTGGCGCCCATACGGATCAGCATGGACGAGAGTTGTTGCAGATAGGGTTCGCAAGCCGCATTGTAGATGGTCGTTTTGCCTTCGGCTAATACTGCGGCCATCAGAATGTTTGCCGTACCGGTAACCGATGCTTCGTCCAGCAACATATACGTTCCTTTCAGGTGTTTCCCCTCAATTCGGTAAACTTGGCGGGTCGCATCGTAAGAGAAGTCAGCCCCCAATTTCTGGATCCCCAGAAAATGGGTGTCCAGCCGGCGACGTCCTATCTTGTCACCTCCGGGCTTGGGGAGCAGGGCTTTTCCGAATCGGGCCACCAACGGGCCTATGATCATCACCGAACCGCGTAATGAGGCGCTTCTCCGTAAGAATTCTTCCGTTTGCAGGTAATCCAGATCCACATCATCCGCCTGGAATGTGTAGGTGCCTACTTCCGGACGTTCTACTTTTACGCGCATATCCCGCAAAAGTTGTATCAGGTTGTTCACGTCCAATATGTCCGGAACATTATGGATGGTTACCTTTTCAGGGGTAAGCAATACGGCACAAATCACCTCCAGCGCCTCGTTTTTTGCGCCTTGTGGGATGATCTCACCGGATAGCTTATGTCCACCTTCTATGACAAACGAACTCATCTGTTGCTTTTTCTTGTGTAATTATTTTTCTTATTATTGTTACGTGCCAATATATCCCTGCTTTCCGTCAGCTTGTGGACGTTTTCGTCCAAGACGATTTTACCACCGGATAGTTCATCCAGGTCCTTGAATATCTTTCTGTCGTCTACCGATTCCTTGTTCCAGGTCAGGAATGATTTCTTCATTTGGGTGGCCAGTAGTTTCACCAGTTGATCCTTTTCTGCCCCGTTCGGATATTCGGTAGCTTTCTTTATCATCAGCTCCAGCGTCTTTCCATAATGGCGATAGCGGATACGCGAATTGTTGTACGGGATGCGCGGTGGGCGAGTGTAAAGGTTTTCTTTCTTCACAATCTCATACGGGTAATCAATATCCAGCTTAAAGTCAGACATGATAGCCAGATGATCCCATAAGATATGTTTGAAATCGTTTACATCGCGCAAGTGCGGGAACATATTTCCCATCACGTTGATAATCGTGTTTGCGCAACGTTTCCGTTCATTCCGGTCTTCTATGGTAACGCAATAATCCACCATTCGCTGGATATTCCGTCCATATTCGGGTAACACCAATCTTTTCTCTTGTGTATTATATTCCATTCTTCTTACTTTGTTTGCGTGCAAATATACTGAAATTCTACTAAAATGCTTTCATCAACAGATTTAAAAGAAACAAAATCAGGGCGAGCAGGGCAGCTTGCCATAAAAAACGCCGATTGTTTCTTTTCTCTTTCAGAAAGGCTTGGAGGTCTGTATCCGACCAGTTTCGGAAGATTTCTTCCTTTTCCCGGTCATCCGCCACATTATCTTCGGTATCGGAAAAGAGGGTAGTGGCTTCGTATTGCAATCGGAACGCATTGTCCTTGTCTATAAGCCGCTCCAGTTCAAAACGTTCCCGTTGTTTCATCTCTTCGGATAGATAACGTCCGATCTGCTTCTGTCTTTTGAGCATTTCGGTATGTTCGGTATCCGGCCAACCTATCCGGGCCTTTCCGGCCACCTTCCGGATGCAGTCAAGGATATCTTCTTCCGCAAGGTCCTGTATGTTTTCCCTTTCGGCCAGCCATACCCGTACCAGACGATAGATGCCGATGTACTGCTCTTGTTGTTGCCATTCCTCCTCGAAAGCTTTTGAGTCGGTACGTTCTTTTTCCCCTTTATCCGATTGAAGAATCAGCTCTGTTCCCTTGCGGAACAGCCTTATTTTTAACGGGATGGCGTTGTCTTCTGATGGGGTGTTTGCCTCTTTGGCCAATTGGTAGAAGCTTTCATCATAGATGTTCCGCAAGACCCTCCGCGGGAGCGCGAATCGCTTCCGGATAAAAAGCTGGAAGGGCTTCCAATTCTTATCATAAAAGAAAGATAGTCTTCCTTTTTCCTCTATTGGCGAAGAGATTGTTTCGCTCATATCTTTTTTCGTTTTTCTGCTGGGTACCTCTCTATCTTCGGACAAAGATAGGCATTTCTTTGTTTAGTTGGAAAATATCATCTGTTTTTTCTTGAAATTGGTGTTGGTGTTCCAATCTGTTGTTTGCATCACCCGGGTGATGTAATTAGTTGGATGGGGGATAAAATGGGTCTCTTGCCTGTTAACCTGAGCTTGCCAAAGTGGAATATAAACAAAAAGCCCGGACCTATGCCGGGCTTCTTTACTTGTTAGTTAGTAGTATTAATAATAGAGTAACAAAAAGTTCTTGTTCTATTTTAGTCTTTTTGCATTCTTTTCGGTTCACAAAGATAGATAATTCTGCGCAAATTTTATTCTTTTTCCTGGAATTCTAACTAACCCGTTCGGTTTCTGAACAAAAGATGCGTGTGAGCCAACATAATGCTCTTTTAGTCCTTGGCCTGATGAACGGTAAGTTGCGGGAATGGGAAGCCGATGCCTTCCGCATTGAAGCGTTCATAGACAGCCCGGTTCAGATCATAATATACATTCCAATAATCGCCACTCTTGACCCATACCCTTACCACGAAATTGATACTGCTATCTGCCAGTTGGCTCATGGCCACAAAAGGTTCGGCCGGTTCATGGAGTATGCGTGTGTCTTGAGCAATCAGTTCGTCCAGGACGCGCTTTACATGCGCATAATCGCTCCCGTATTCTACACCGAAGGTCCATTCCACCCGGCGGACGGTCTGATAGCTATAATTAATCACCACACCGCTGCTCAGGGATCCGTTCGGAATATAAATGACTTTATTATCGGTTGTTACCAATACGGTATGAAATATCTGAATCTCCTTTACCGTCCCGGAAACATCTTGGGCCTCGATAAAATCGCCTACTTTGTAGGGTTTGAATACCAGGATAATCAATCCGCCGGCAAAGTTTGACAGATTCCCGCTCAAGGCCATACCTATGGCGACACCGGCTGAAGCCAGCAGGGCCGCAAACGAGGAGGTCTGTACGCCTAATACACCTACCACCGAAACTATCAATAATATCATCAGAACCACATGGACCAGGCTTCCGATGAAGCTTTTGACCGATGGGTCGATATTACGTTTCAATAAAATCTTTTCTACTAATTTGTTGATCAGACTGATTGCTAACCGACCGATAATAAATACCAGAAAAGCCTTGATTAGAATCCAACCCAAATGAGCGCCCTGTTCAACCAGCAGGTCTATCCAATGGGCAATGGGGGCGTTCGCTCCCGAAGTGCTTGTTAATAACATCATGTTTGTCTTTTTTTATTTAGTTATTTCTTAAGATTGTTGGCAAAGCTATAAAGAATTTATAATTTCAGGAAAAACCGAAATAAATATTTAGCTTTGCATACGTTATATACAACAACAATATTTAAGTTTTTAAGTTTATGGGTTTATGCGTTTTTTTGTTCTCAAGGTGAAATATGCCCTAAAACGTATAGATCCATGAACCCGGAAAACAAAGAACAGGATATTTATGCTTAGACGATTACTATTTCTTGCATGTTTTTTTTTAGGTGTTGCCAATCTGCATCTTTCAGCGCAGACATATGAGGAATGGATTGAGAAAAGTTGTGATTCGGTAGATAAGCAGGACTGGGTATCGGCGGAAGAGGCTTTGAAAAATGCCATGCGTGAGGAACCCGGAAATCCGGCAAACTTCGCCCTTTTATGTAATCTGGGAACTATCCAGCGCCGGCAAGGGAAAAAGCAGGAGGCGCTGGTCTCGTATACTGCGGCTTTGAGCCGGCACCCGAAAAGTGTGACGATTTTGGAGAACCGGGCTTCTCTTTATACGGAGCTGGGCGAGACGGATAAAGCCATTAATGACTACAATGCGTTGCTCATCGTAGAGCCGGAGCACCAGGAGGCGCTTTATTGTCGTGGATTACTTTATCTGTCACAAAAGAAATTTACCGCCGCTGAGTCCGACTTCGATAAGATTCTCCAAATCAATGAAAAGTCGGTTCGTGCGCGTTTAGGCTATGCGGTAATGGAGAAGTTGCGGGGAAATTATACGGAAAGCGAGCGGATTTACAATTATCTGATTAGTGAAATGCCCCGTGAGTGGGTTTTGTATGAAGGGCGTGCAGACCTGTATTTCCTGATGGGAAAGAATGCCCGGGCCATGGCTGATATTAACAAGGTGTTTGTTGAAAGCAAACCTTCGGCCTCTCTTTATGTCTTGCGGGCGAAGGTGAAGATTGCTCAATATGAAAAGGAACCGGCCAAAGAGGATTTGGCGAAAGCAAAAGAAATGGGCTATGATGCCCAAATTATTGATGAGCTTTTACGGATGTGTGAATGAGAAGAAACTATTAAAAAGACGGTGTGTCATAATTGCAAACTGCTGCGTTATTTTCGGAATTCGGGCTAAGTCATTTACTCCAGTAAACTCCTGTCGCCCTCATCCTCAATGCCTTGCATTTTGCTAATTCTGACACACCTTAAAGGGGCTGCATCAAAACATTCATTTTGACACAGCCCCTTTGTCATTATAGCTATTTGATACTTTACCGGTTATAATTCTCCCACTTGACGTTGTGCATATCACCACTTGCCGCAAATTCCTCGTGGAAAGCGAAACAACATTTCAGGTTTTGTGGCGTATGGCCTTTGATACCCATATTCAAATACTCATTCAATAACGGGCGATAGTCCGGATGCACGCAATTGTCAATGATACAACGTGCGCGTTGGACGGGCGAAAGGCCTCGGAGATCAGCTACTCCATATTCTGAAATCATAATCTTGACCGAATGTTCGCTATGATCCAGATGAGAAACCATGGGAACAAATGAACTGATCTTACCATCCTTGGCCGTAGAAGGAGTCGTAAAGATAGAGAGCATGGCTGCACGGGTAAAGTCTCCCGAGCCTCCGATTCCGTTCATCATCTTTGTCCCCAGGACGTGAGTGGAGTTTACATTCCCGAAGATATCTGCTTCTAAGGCGGTATTCATGGCAATCAGTCCTAAACGGCGTGCCACTTCCGGATTGTTGGATATTTCCTGAGGACGGAGAAGAATCTTGTCCTTGAAGAAATCCAGATGGCTATAGATATCGCTGATAACTTCATTGCTGACGGAAAGCGAACAACCGCTGGCGAACTTCACCCGGCCCTCTTTCATCAACTTGATGACGGCATCTTGGATTACCTCTGTATATACGTTGAATGCCGGGATAGCTTCATTCTCACCCATACTTGCCAGTACGGCATTGGCTACATTTCCCACGCCGCTCTGAACCGGAACGAACTCCTTCGGCAAACGTCCGGCCTTGATTTCGCTTACCAGAAAATCAGCTACGTTCTTTCCGATGGCCAGCGTAACGTCATCCAGCGGTGCAAAAGGTTTCCCCTCGTTCGGTTCGCTGGTCTTGACGATACCTACAATCTTGGCCGGGTCTACCTTCACATACGGAAGTCCGATGCGGTCTGACGGATGGAATACAGGAATCTCGCGCCGATAAGGCGGGTCGGTCGGCTCGTAAAGATCGTGCATACCCCGGATCTCTTTCGGGTGCAGGTCGTTCAGTTCGATGATGATGCGGTCGGCCATGTGGCAAATGGTTGGTAAAATACCTACACCGCAAGTCGGGACAATCTCGCCATCTTCGGTAACATCGGCGGCTTCAACGATAGCTACGTCTACTTTTCCTAAGAATCCATAACGCAAGTCCTGAGCCAGTTCAGACAAGTGCATGTCGAAATACGGAGCTTGGTGTGCATTGAGGGCTGCACGCAGATCTTTATTGGATTGATAAGGTGTACGGAATTTGATAGCGTTTGCGCGAGCCAGTTCCCCATCCAGCTTATCACCGGTTGAAGCACCTGTAAACATTCCTATTTGGAACGGATTTCCCTTGGCGTGCTCTTCTTCCGCTTTTCTTGCGATGGCTCCAGGGACTACTTTCGGACATCCTGCCGGCGTAAATCCGCTAAACCCGACATTGTCATCGTGGTGTACGTAAGCAGCAGCTTCTTCTGCTGTAATGAATTTTAATGCCATGATATTTTATTTTTAGGTAAATACTTGCTATTTTGTTGCAAACATACAAAAAAGTATCCACTTCTTTCGTTTTTACGTTTATTAGTTTGGGATATACTCGAACTCTCGAACAAAAATAGCCTTGTCAACTCACAAACGTATGAACTTGAAGGACGATTTCAGGTGTATTTCCGGTTCAGGATTTCTGAATAGATAACCGCCCGCTTTAAATCGTCTGCATTTTGTAGCTGGACAAGCGGGGCGTTATCTGTTTCTTCAGGCTCGCTCTTAACCTCTTTGATTCCCGGTGCGCTGATTTCCATGCTCGGTTGTTCGACCGGGGACGTCCCTGTATAGACCGGTACCTGTTCAACGGGCGCTGGCCTTTTGTTTTTACGCTTCTTGGGCGGAACCTGCGGGGCCGTAGGCTGAGGTTTTTGACGGGGGTCGAATGGAGGCAGTACTTCCGCTTTTTTTAGGGTACGCTTCCAGACTACATCAATAATCCCTTTCAGGATTATAGTTGCAATGATGATAATATAAATGAATTCGCCATTATCCATAACTTTTCCTTAAATTTGCACTCCAAATTTACTAATAAAATCGGAATGTCCCATAAAGTGGGGATATTTATTCGGTTTTTATCTAAAAAACAAAGGGAAGATGAGTAAAAAAAGAAGCAAGGATAACTTCACAGCCACCCTTGCTAAAAACCAAAACCTTAACTATGAAA
>DWYO01000288.1 GCA_019118725.1 Candidatus Parabacteroides intestinavium
TCTAAAAGGTAAAAAGAGTAGTAAGTTAAAGTGTTTTTTTGATTAAGTCTGCTAATAAGAGGTTCCTCGTGAGAGAGAGCCTCTTTGTTTTTTATGCAAGTAGGGGAGTGCGCGGCAACGTGCGAAAAAAATGGAGTCGAAACATCTCCTACAAACGAAATAGGAAACCTTTCGACTCCGCCTTACGGTAATAAAAAGGGTGCATAGGTGCCAGCTTCGGTACACCCTATGCAAATGAATGCTTGAAATCTCTAATCTCTGTTTGCAAAATACTTCATGAATTGTGCCCGTTCATAAAGAACCGGATTCGGAATATTGGCACTGTTCAGCTTACCGATAAATTCGTTGATCGTGGAATAATGGTGCTGATGCATCCACTCTTCCATACAGGTGCGTATTTGGGTAATCAGTTCCGCGCCGTGTGTATACAATGCGCTGCACATCTGTACGGCAGAAGCTCCGGCAAGCAGGCATTTGATGACGCCTTCCCAATCATGGACGCCGGTCGAGGCTGCGATGCAAACATTGGGCACCTTGCCGGATATGATAGCCGTCCAACGGAGCGTGTCGCTTAAATCGGCATGACTGCTGAATACATTGCCTGAGGTTATCTGGAGTGTATTGATGTCGATATCCGGCTGATAGAAACGGTTGAACAGTACCACGGCATCCGCACCGTTGGCATGAAGCCGGTTGACGAAAGCCGGAAGGTTTACCATATATTTTCCGATCTTCATGATAATCGGAATAGACACAATCTGCTTTACCCGGCGAAGTACCTGGATGTACCAGTCCTGAATCTCGTTGCTGCGGGCATGGATATCCGTTTCCATAAAGAATACGTTCAATTCGATAGCGTCGGCTCCGGCCTCCTCCAGCTGTTTGGCAAACTCCGTCCATGCCTCCGCCCGATAGCAGTTGATGCTCGCGATAATCGGGATATGGCATAAACGCTTGGACTCGCGTATCAGATCCAGGTAATTGCCAATCTGGTTTGCTTTTACATACCCCCGGATATAATCCGAGGCTTCCGGGTAGGCCTCGTCCTGCAGCAGCGTGTCGCCATGCATTTCTATTTGTTCTTCAAACAAAGATTTGAGCACAATTGCCCCTGCGCCTGCCTTTTCGAATTCGAGGTTCCGCTCCGGGCGGCTGGTCAGTCCGGAACTGCTCACGATAATAGGCGAGGTGAGCAGCATCCCTGCGTATTGGGTCATCATATTTTCCATATCAGTCTGTTTTTTGATGTTACAGTTTTAAATTATTACAAAGGTAATAGCTTTTGCCAAATAAGCAAAATCTATCTTGGTTTATTCGTTGACGTGTTGACAAGGTGTCTTTGTCAACTTGCGGATTTATGCCTGCCTTTTTCCGAAAAGCATATCCACTTTTCCGGGAAAGTATGCCCTCTTTCCGGAAAAAGGATGCGTACTTTTTTTCTTTGCTACTTTCCTGTCAAAAAGTAGGAAGATAAACAGGATTGTATTACCTTTGCAAAGCCGGAAATATGTCCGTTTTTCAGAGGGGGCATGATCCGGTCGGTATAAAAAAAGAGAAGAGTCCGCAGAGTCCTCGTTTTTATGTACTCTGCACTAAAACAAAATAGCTTAATGTCAAAAGTTTTAATTATCGGCGCAGGAGGTGTTGGCACTGTCGTAGCGCACAAAGTAGCAAAGAACCCTGTATTTACGGAAATCATGTTGGCAAGCCGTACAAAGGCGAAGTGTGACCAGATTGCGGCGGCGGTAGGCGGCGGACGTATCCAGACGGCTCAGGTAGACGCTGACGATGTCAGTCAGCTGGTGGCGTTGTTCCGTTCGTTCCAGCCAGAAATTGTGATAAATGTGGCGTTGCCCTATCAGGATCTGACAATCATGGACGCTTGTCTGGAATGCGGTGTCAATTACTTGGACACGGCCAATTATGAGCCGAAAGACGAAGCGCATTTTGAGTACAGCTGGCAATGGGCTTATCAAGACCGTTTCCGTGAGAAGGGGCTGACAGCTATCTTGGGTTGTGGATTCGATCCGGGGGTGTCGGCTATTTTTACGGCCTATGCGGCCAAACATCACTTTGACGATATCCAGTATCTGGATATCGTAGATTGTAATGCCGGTAATCACGGAATGGCTTTTGCCACCAACTTCAATCCGGAAATCAATATCCGGGAGATCACGCAGAACGGACGCTATTACGAGAATGGCGAGTGGCATACCATCCAGCCGATGTCTATACACAAGCAACTGACTTATCCGAATATAGGCCAGCGGGATTCTTATGTGTTGTATCACGAAGAGTTGGAGTCGCTGGTGAAGAATTTCCCGACGTTGAAGCGTGCCCGTTTTTGGATGACCTTCGGGCAGGAGTACCTGACTCATCTTCGGGTAATACAGAATATTGGCATGGCACGTATCGATGAGGTGGAATACAACGGTGTCAAGATTGTTCCGCTGCAGTTCCTTAAGGCGGTGTTGCCTGATCCGAAATCGTTGGGCGCCAACTATCATGGGGAGACATCGATAGGCTGCCGCATCCGGGGTATCAAGGATGGAAAGGAGCGTACTTATTATATCTATAACAACTGCGACCATGAACAGGCGTTTAAGGAAACGGGTACGCAGGCGGTAAGCTATACGACCGGTGTACCGGCGGCTTTGGGTGCGGCCATGTTTGTGCGCGGCTTATGGAAAGGAGCCGGTGTCTACAACGTTGAGGAGTTTGATCCGGATCCATTCTTGGCCGAATTAGGCGAGCAGGGGTTGCCTTGGGTAGAGAAGTTTGATATTGACCTGGAAGTATGATAGACAAAGATAGTGTATTGAATCATTGGGATTTCTCCTCGATACCTTCGCCTTGCTATGTGTTGCATAAGTCGTTGCTGGACGCGAATATGTCGGTTATCGACAAGGTGCGCCGCGCAACAAAAGCGGAGATTATAGTTGCCTTGAAGGCAAATGCGATGTGGAGTATTTTCCCGATACTCAGACAACATTCAGACGGAGCCACTGCAAGTTCGCTTGCAGAGGCTCGTTTGGTGTATGAAGAGTATGGTCGGAAAACGCATACCTATGCGCCGGTCTATACCCCGGAAGAGATTGATGAGATATTGGGCTACAGCAGCCATATTACCTTCAACTCGGTGGCTCAATATGCCCGTTACGGGGAGAAGGCACACCGGGCTGGCGTGTCGTGCGGCTTGCGGGTGAACCCGGAATATTCTCCGGTGGAGACCGCGCTGTATAATCCGTGCGACCGGGGTTCGCGTCTGGGTATTCTTGCCGAGGATCTGAAAGAATTGCCCGATGGTATAGAAGGATTGCATTTTCACGCTTTGTGTGAATCGCGTCCGGAGGATTTGCGCCATACGCTGGAGGCCGTTGAGGCTCGTTTCGGCCGCTTTTTCTCGCGGATCAAATGGCTCAATATGGGAGGCGGGCATTTGATGACCCATGTCGATTACAAGGAGGATGAACTGATAGCCATTCTCAATGATTTTCAAGCCCGTTATCCTCATCTGCGCCTGATACTTGAGCCGGGAAGCGCGTTTACGTGGGACACGGGCTGTCTGGTGTCGACAGTCGAGGATAAAGTATGCAACGGTGGGGTGAACACCATGATGCTGAATGTGTCGTTTGCGTGCCACATGCCTGACTGTCTGGAGATGCCGTATAAGCCGGTTATTCTTGGAGCGCATGACCCTCAAGGGGACGAGAAGCGCTGGCGGATGGGCGGAAACAGTTGCCTGGCCGGTGATTTTGTGGGTGACTGGGCATTTGACCGGGAGCCGGAAGTGGGGGATAATGTAGTCTTTCGGGATATGATTCATTATACAATGGTCAAGACGACCCTGTTTAATGGCGTGACCCATCCCGCTATCGGCATTTATGATCCGGAAGAAGGCTTTCGGCTGGTGCGGAAGTTTGGGTATGAAGATTATAAATATCGTATGAGTTGATGCATTCCTTGCGATAAGCATACATGAGAAATGGATAAAGACAATCAGTTGAATCGCTTATTGGCGTTATTGTTCCTGACGTTTGTTTTTTGCTGCTTGCTGTATTACCTTCCGGATCGGATGGCGGGATTCTCGTTGAAACGGGTGGACCTGTTTTCCGACTTACGGGCATCAGGTCCGGAGCTTCCGTTGGATTCTCTGTCTCAGATGTGGCTGAAGGAAGATACGATGGTCGTGGATTCTACGGCATTACAGCAGCAGGCGGTGGAGAAAGCCGGAATAGATTCGGCTACGCTGGCCTTGCGTGATTCGCTCTACAAAGCCTTGTATGCTGTGGCTGGAGCCGACTCGGCAGGTACGCGTATCGAGGATTATTCGGTGGGGCATGTGGGATTACACCGTTTTTTTGCGGCACTGCGCGACCGGGCTGATTTAGGCCGTCCGGTGCGGGTCGCTTTTCTGGGAGATTCGTTTATTGAGGGAGATATATTGGTAGCTGATTTCCGTTCGGCATTGCAACAGCGTTTTGGCGGCCGTGGTGTAGGCTTTGTGCCGATAACCTCGGTGGCGGCTCAATATCGTCCGACGGTCAAGATCGCTTCTGAGGGTTGGAAGACTTGGTCGATGTTGACGAAACCTGATTCGCTGCCTTATACGCTTTCCGGTATGACCTTTGAGGCGGAAGCCGGTGAGCCGACAGTTACTCTGGAGGCGGCCAACCGCTATCCGGAGTTGGATTCAGCCTCATGCCTTAAGTTGATTTATGAACGAAATGTCGCCACACGGCTTTGCCTGACGGTGAATGGCCGGACAGATTCGCTGATGACCGCGCTTCCTCCGACTGACAGTGTCCGGCAGTATGTTTATAACGGGCCTGTCCATAAAGCCGAGATGCGTTTCCGGAATACGGAAGGGTTCCGTGCATTGGGGGTGGTGATGGAAGACAGCGTTGGGGTTTCGGTCGATAATTATTCGTTGCGAGGCAATTCGGGTATGTTGTTGGAGCAGCTGGATTCGGCTTCTTGCCGCGCTTTAAATCGCATACATACTTATGACCTCATTGTTTTGCAATATGGATTGAATATTGCGAATGACAGTATCTTGCAATACGGCTGGTATGGCCGGCGTATGGAGAAAGCCATCCGGCAGGTACGGCAGTGCTTCCCGACGGCTGATGTCTTGCTGATGGGGGTGTCAGACCGTAGCCGGATGGAGAACGGGACTTTCTGTACCATGCCCTCCGTGCTTGCCTTGCTTCATGCGCAACGCCAGACTGCCAAGCGGGCCGGAATCCTGTTTTGGAATACGTTTGGCGCAATGGGTGGAAACAACAGTATGGTGCGTTATGTCGAGAAAAATTGGGCAAGCAAAGATTATACGCATTTAGGGTTTGGCGGAGGACGTGAATTGGCGCGAGTCTTGGTAGAAGCCATTTTGGCAGAAATGGAGTTTTATGAAGAGGCTGAACGACAATAATAAGAAGATAAGACGCGGGTGCTGGGTCGTACTGGGATTGCTGCTCCTTGTCTCTGCTTGGGCGCAGACCGTATGGCAGGTGCGGCAGAAGCAGCATAAGGAGGCGTTGCCGCCTGATACCGTAGCGCTCCCCTTGCCTCTGCCCGGGATGTGGATTGAGGGGCGGGACACCCTGCAGCTTCCCGCAGATACCGTAGGGAATCCTTTGGCGCGTTTCTTTGCGGGGCTGGATTCGTTGAAAGCCGGTAAAGATACCGTGATAACGGTGGTACATTTGGGCGATTCGCATATTCAGGCAGGGCGCTACAGCGGTAAGGTGATGAGGTTGCTGCATCGGGAATTTGGTAATGCCGGACGCGGGTGGATAGCTCCCTACAAACTGAACCGTACCAATGAACCGGATGATTATTTTATCCGTTCTGCTATCCGCGACTGGACGGGCGGGCGAATCACGCAGCGACGTAAGAAAACAGCTATCGGAATGGGTGGAATAGGGGTGAGGAGCTTCTCGCCTTCCATTAACCTGAATGTCATCGTCACGCCGAAGAATGGTGCCGGTTATGCCTTTAATCAGGCGATTCTTTATCGGAGAGACAAAGCGATGCCTATGCTGCCGACCGACAAGAGCAAAGAGATAACCGATGCTTTCCTGGCTGACTCAGCGTATGCCGGTGTGAAAGCGGATACATTCCGTTTGAAAGGCCTTGCTGACACGTTATTACTGCATAGCACTCGCCGTAAACAGGGAACCGATCAGCTGCTCCCGGCTTCTTCTTTCAATAATACGTATTATGGATTCAGCCTTACGAACGGCCAGGCTGGGGTCTTGTATCATGCTGTCGGGGTAAATGGGGCCATGTATGTCCATTACACGGATTCGGATTATGTGGGGCGGCTGGCATTACTTCGCCCGCAACTGCTGATCGTGTCGTTAGGAACGAATGAGACTTTTGGCCGTCGTTTCTCCGGAATTGAATTCAGCGAACAGGTGAAGCGTTTTCTGCATTTGGTCAAACAGGTGATGCCTGAAGTGGAGATACTTTTGACTACGCCGCCTGAGTGCTACAAGCGTACCTACGTCAATAAAAAACGGGTCTATGTCCGGAATGAAAATACAGAGAAGGCCGCAGCGGCTTTGAAGCAAATAGCTAAAGAAGAAGGACTGGCCTGCTGGGATTTGTTTGCGGCTACAGGAGGACGGTTGTCCAGCCGTAAATGGTTGAACCAACGGCTGATGGCGCGTGACCGCATCCATTTTACGCAAAAAGGGTATGAAGACCAGGGGGTGCTGCTTTATCGTGCCTTGATGAATGCCTATAATGCGCATTTGAGAGAGAAACAAACAGGAATCAATAAAAAGAATATAACGGAAAATGAATGAAATCGTCAATCAGATAGATATACGGCAAGGTGGAATAGTGGAGGGATTGTCGTTCGATAAGTTGGGTGAATTGCTTTCCTATCAGCCTGATGCCCCCATGTTGTTCAGCAGCGGATTGTTTTTTGTCCTGTTCTGCCTCTTTTCCATTTTTTATGTGGCTTTACGCAAACATACGCTGGCACGGATTATTTATGTGACGCTCTTTTCTCTTTACTTTTATTATAAAAGCAGCGGACTGTGGTTCGGATTGCTGGTGTTTACGGCAACGTCCGATTTCCTGATAGCCCAGCTGATGAGTTGTGCAAAAGGTATAGGCCGGAAAAAAGCGTTGGTCGTATTGAGCTTGTGTGTGAATTTGGGGATGCTGGCTTATTTCAAGTATTTTAATTTCTTGCGTGATATAGGTGCGTCATGTCTTCGTGAGGTGGGCGATTTGTTCGGTTATCTTCCGTGGCAGACTTTGGAGGTGGAACGCCTGGATATTTTTCTGCCGGTGGGCATCTCGTTTTTTACCTTTCAGAGTATCAGTTATGTGATTGATGTGTACAGAGGACGCATACAGCCCTTGACTCGTTGGATCGATTACCTTTTTTATGTATCCTTTTTCCCGCAATTGGTAGCAGGGCCGATAGTCCGTGCCCGTGATTTTATTCCACAGATTTATCGGAATGTAACTGTGTCGAGGGCTGAATTTGGGGAAGGCCTTTACCTTATCTTGTGCGGGTTGATCAAGAAATGTGTCATATCCGATTATATCAGCCTGAATTTTGTAGACCGTGTCTTTGACGCCCCTACTTTATATACCGGTTTGGAGAATCTGATGGGGGTCTATGGCTATGCCCTTCAGATTTATTGTGATTTTTCCGGGTATTCGGATATGGCTATAGGCATTGCTTTGCTGCTGGGATTCCGTTTCAACATCAATTTCGATTCGCCTTATCAGTCGGCTACCATCACCGAATTCTGGAGACGTTGGCACATCTCTTTGTCAAGTTGGTTGAAAGACTATCTCTATATTTCTTTGGGAGGCAATCGGAAGGGTAAGATACGCACGTATGTCAATTTGATTTTGACGATGTTTTTGGGCGGACTGTGGCATGGCGCTTCAGTACGTTTTATTATCTGGGGGATGTTGCATGGCGTAGCTTTGGCAATCCATAAGATGGTGATGTCCGTTTTCCCGGGTTTTAAGAAAGTAGGAGCTGAGATGACAAGAGGCCGGAGGATTGTGGGGACTTTGTTTACTTTCCATTTGGTGTGTTTTGGCTGGATATTTTTCCGCGCCGAATCTATGCAGAAGGTGGGTGAAATGCTGACGCAGATTGTGACCAACTTCCATCCTGAAATATTCGGACAGTTCGTCAGTGGGTATAAGACCGTATTCCTTTTGATGGTACTGGGGTATATCGCACATTTCATTCCGAAACGTGTGGAGCAATATTGCCAGGACCGGATAACCCGCTCGCCGTTGGTCATGCAGGCTTTGCTGTTGGCATTGGCTGTTTTTGTTGTGGTGCAATTCAGAAGTGCCGGAGTACAGCCTTTCATTTATTTCCAGTTTTAGAAGCTGTTTGGAATAAATATTTTCCGAAGAAATTCAAAAGCTGCTTCTGAATTTTGGAGTAGCTTTTATATATCATTCCTTTTTTATTACTAAATTTGCAAAACGAACAGAAAAGCGATAAAAAAGAAGTTGAATGATTGAACGGATATATATCTTAGAAACGGTCGACCCGGTTATCTTCTATGGCGTGAACAATAGCAACATGCAGTTGGTCAAAACACTGTTTCCTAAACTTCGTATAGTTGCCCGGGGCAATGTGATGAAGGTGATAGGGGATGAGGAAGAATCGGAACTGTTTCTGAAAAAGATTCGTGAGATAGAAAAGTATTGCGAAGAATACAATGCGCTGAGTGAAGAGGTAATCTTGGATATTGTCAAGGGAAAAGCTCCAACGGTGGTCAAACAGGAAAACCTGATTATTCATGGCATGAACGGGAAGCCTATTACGGCCCGGACGGAAAACCAGCAGCTGCTGGTGAAAGCCTTTGAGAAAAATGATTTGGTATTTGCTACGGGTCCTGCCGGTTCGGGAAAAACCTTTATCGCTATAGCTCTTGCTGTCAAGGCGTTGAAAAACAAACAGGTCCGGAAGATAATCTTGAGCCGTCCGGCTGTGGAGGCCGGCGAGAAGCTCGGTTTCCTTCCCGGTGAGATGAAAGATAAGTTGGATCCTTACCTGCAGCCTTTATATGATGCCTTACAGGATATGATTCCGGCTTTGAAGCTGAAAGAGTATATGGAGAACAACGTGATTCAGATTGCTCCGTTGGCATTTATGCGCGGAAGGACATTGAATGACGCGGTGATTATCTTGGACGAGGCGCAAAACACGACTACGCACCAGATCAAGATGTTCCTGACCCGTTTAGGATTGAACGCAAAGATGATTGTGACGGGGGATATGACCCAGATCGACCTTCCGGCTTCGGTCACTTCCGGCCTGAAAGAGGCGATGAATATCTTGAAAGGAGTAGAGGGCATCGGATGGGTAGAGTTTAACAAGAAAGATATTGTCCGTCATAAACTGGTTCAGCGCATTGTCGAGGCATACGATCGTTTCGACAAGACTAAACCGAAGAAAAACGGATAACTCCCTTTAGGCTTGTCCTGAAGTCAAAAATGAAATTGGTCTTAAAAAATTTAATAGCGAATAGATATGGCTTTAGTAAAAACAGATTTCCATTTTCCCGGACAGAAAAGTGTATATCACGGGAAAGTACGCGATGTGTATAGTGTGAATGATGATTTATTGGTTATGGTTGCGACCGACCGTATTTCGGCTTTTGATGTCATATTGCCGGAGGGTATTCCTTATAAAGGACAGATGCTGAATCAGATTGCAGCAAAATTCCTGGATGCTACAACTGATATCTGCCCGAATTGGAAACTGGCTACCCCCGATCCTATGGTTACGGTGGGTGTCCGTTGTGAAGGTTTCCCGGTCGAGATGATCGTTCGCGGATATTTGTGTGGCAGCGCCTGGCGTGCCTATAAGAGTGGCGTGCGTGAGATATGCGGTGTGAAGCTTCCGGAAGGTATGCGTGAGAACCAGCGTTTCCCGGAACCGATTATTACGCCTACTACCAAAGCTGAGATTGGTGAACATGATCAGGATATTTCGAAAGAAGAGATTCTGGCACGTGGCTTGGCAACTCCGGAAGAGTATGCTCTGCTGGAAAAATATACGCTGGCTTTGTTTAAACGTGGTACCGAGATTGCTGAAAAACGGGGACTTATCTTGGTGGATACGAAGTATGAGTTTGGCAAGCATAACGGACAAATCTATCTGATGGACGAAATCCATACTCCGGACTCATCCCGTTATTTCTATTTGGAAGGCTATGAAGAGCGTTTTGAAAAGGGGGAACCGCAAAAACAGCTTTCGAAAGAGTTCGTACGTGAATGGCTGATGGATAACGGATTCCAGGGAAAAGAGGGACAGAATGTTCCTGAAATGACTCCGGAGATTGTTACGAGCATCAGCAATCGTTATATCGAGCTCTACGAGCATATCACCGGTGAATCATTCGTGAAAGAGGAAACCGAGGATATCGCTCAGCGGATCGAGAAAAATGTAACGGCATATTTGTCAAGCTTATAAATTGGAAAATATGGGCTACGGTTCAGAAAAGATTCTTCCTTATAACAAAGAGGAGCATAAAGGGATTCAAGTCAGGCGTATGTTTGACGCCATAGCGGGAAGGTACGATTTGCTGAACCACACGCTCTCGTTTGGCTTCGATAAAGGGTGGCGCAAGAAAGGCATTGATTACTTGCGCCCTTTTGCTCCGAAGCAGATATTGGATATAGCGACCGGTACCGGTGACCTGGCCATCTCCATGCAGAAAAGGCTGGGTGCCGACCGGATTATTGGTGCGGATATCTCGGAAGGAATGATGGAGGTAGGCCGGCGGAAAGTGGCAGAGGCCGGACTGGAATCCCGCATTGCTTTCGAATATCAGGATTGTACGGCATTGACCTATGCGGATGATACGTTTGACGCAGTAACTGCTGCGTTCGGTGTCCGTAATTTCGAGGATATAGAGCGCGGCCTGTCGGAAATGTATCGGGTGATGAAGCCCGGAGGTCATTTGATGGTGCTTGAGTTGTCTACGCCGGAACACTTCCCGATGAGGCAGTTGTATGGCCTTTACTCGAAGGTTGTTATACCTTATGTCGGGAGGTTTATCTCAAAAGAAAAAGCGGCATACAGTTATTTGCCGGCTTCGATCAAAGTGGTTCCGCAGGGAAAGACTATGACCGATTTGCTGACCCGCATCGGATACAAAGAGGCGAAAGCCCGTACTTTCACTTTCGGAATCTGCTCTCTTTATACAGGAACAAAATAATAGAGGAGTTTAAATAGTTATGCAAAAGTATGGTTTGATAGGCTACCCGTTAGGTCATTCTTTTTCCCGTAATTTCTTTAATCAGAAATTTGAAGCGGAGAGTATTGACGCGCAGTACATTAATTTTGAAATCCCGACAATCAAGGATCTGAAAAGGGTTTTGAAGGAAAATCATGAGCTGCACGGATTGAATGTGACGATTCCTTATAAGGAACAGGTTATTCCCTATTTGGATGATTTGGACGATGACGCTCGTCAGATTGGTGCCGTTAATGTCATCAAATTTGAAAAGGGGCGTTTCGGAAAGACTAAGTTGGTTGGGTATAATTCGGATGTCATTGGCTTCAGGGAGTCTATTGAGCCGTTGCTGAACAAGGCGCATGCCTATGCGCTGATTTTAGGTACCGGGGGAGCTTCCAAAGCGGTGTTTCACGGACTGAAGCAGTTGGGTATTGAATCTGCTTTTGTATCCCGTACCAAAAAGGAAAATAGCTTTACTTACGAGGAGTTGACACCGGAAGTCATGGAAAAATATACGGTTATTGTAAATACGACTCCTTTGGGAATGTTCCCGAATGTAAACGAATGTCCGCATATACCGTATGATTTGTTGACCCCGGCGCATCTTTTGTATGATTTGCTTTATAATCCGGACGAGACTTTGTTTATGAAAAAGGGGAAAGAGCAGGGAGCCACAGTCAAGAACGGTCTTGAGATGCTGCTTCTTCAGGCATTTGCCGCATGGGATATTTGGCAAAAATGATGGGAATGTCTGCCGAATGCCTGATAGGAAATTGGTAGATACCCCAATCTTTGCGTTGCTCGCTTTATGCTGAATGAAGATTTGTTTCGGAATCCGGAGAAATTCAAAACAGCTTCTTAGAAACGTTCTTTCTTCCTTTTCTTCCAAAGTTGATAACTATTGATGATATTTTGCCACAAGACGTACGACCCCGGTGCCACGGATGAAAGCGGGTCCAGATAGGTATAGGCCATCCAGATGGCCAGTACGGTATTTTTCTGTCCTAAAGCTTGTCCGGCACTGATCCGGTCGTGGTAGTGCGTCCCGATTCGCTTCCCGAGCAGGAATTGAACCGCGCAGGTTATCAGTCCGGCCAGACCGATTCCTATTTCTACTTGAGCTGATGCGTCGCTTTGAAATAGGGACTTGAAGGTCTGTGCTGTTACGATTGTCAATGCTATAGCCCAAAGATAAAAAGCTGCGTTATGCATATTCAGCAGGCAAAGATGCAGTTTGGGGAGAAACCGGCGGATGAGCAGGGCGGCAATAAATGGGCAGAGAAGCAGGGGGAAAACCTTGCTTAGTATTTTCAGGAAGGCTCCTAAGAACGACAAATCGGCATGGGGCTCGACCAAAGGAAAGAGCAAGGGTACCGCTATGGCGGCTAAGATATTGGACAGTAGGGTATATGTAGTCAGTGCAGACACGCTTCCACCCAGTTTCCCGGTAATGACTGCAGCGGCCGTGGCTGTAGGGCATATCAGGCAAACCATGGCTCCTTCGAATATCTCTTTATAAGTAACCGACATGTTTCCCCATAAAAGCAGCGCCACCATTAACAAGCACGATATACATTGGAACAGGAGTAACCAGCCGTGCCAACGGACGGGCAATAAATCGCGTGGATTGACTTTGCAGAAAGTCAGTAGTAACTGGGCGAAGATAAGCAAGGGAGTCAGTATATCCACTAATCTGTGCATGAAGGGTTTTGTCGGTGCTAAAAAAGCAAAGTGGGCAAACGCCAGATATCCTAATGCTCCTGCCAACATGGCCAAAGGAAGCGTCCAATTCTTAATAAAAGTCAGCATTTTTGTCAAATCTTTCAATTCGGGCGCAAAATTAGTTATATTTTCCGGAAAACAAGACGCTGTTTTGATTTTATTCCGGCTTTGGAAAAAGCGGCATAAAACATTTTCTGAAGAATTTCAAGGCAGCTACAGAAAACAAAGGCTGCGAGATTCACATCTAGCAGCCTTTACACTAACCCTTAACTTTAACCAATGAAAAACAATAATCTATGTCATTGTCATGTATAGCAATATCTTCTTGGTCTGCATTAACTTTTCTTATACATCCAAGTTTACGCTACAAATATAATATGCTTTTTGTATATGAAACAAATTTTTACGGAGAAAGTTTGCTTATTTAACGTTCTTTAATGAGTATTTCTTCCGATAGTTTGTGTACTTTTGGCGGAAAAATAGACAAGAGTATATATGGAATGGATTATCGTTTTTTTGTTAGTGGTCCTGATTATCGTGCAATTATATCAGATTAAACGTTTTTCGGGGGCACAAGGCAAGCGTACGGAGGAGGCTTTCAAGCAGGCTTTTGATAGGATAGAACGTAATTTCCGGGAAGATTTCAAACTGAACCGTGAGGAAAGCCGGGGTATTGCCAAAGAAAATCGGGATGAACTGGCCGCTTCGCTGAACAATTTCCAGGTTTCTTTCGAGCGTGGAATCGCCAGTTTCAATGCCTTGCAACGGGAGAAATTGGCTGCGCTGAATGAGCAGCAACGGCAATTGGTGGCAAATACGGAAAGGCGTCTGGAGGAGATCCGAGTCACCGTGGAGGAAAAATTGCAGAAAACGTTGAATGAGCGGATCAGCCAGTCGTTCAAGATGGTCAACGAACAATTGGAAAATGTCCAGAAAGGTCTGGGCGAGATGCAGACGCTGGCACAAGATGTTGGCGGATTAAAACGTGTATTGAGCAATGTCAAGACGCGGGGAAATATCGGAGAGATCCAATTGAGTATGCTTTTGGAGCAGATCCTTGCCCCGGAGCAATACGAGGCGAATGTCAAGACGAAGAAGGGTTCGGATGCTTTGGTGGAGTTTGCCGTTAAGCTGCCCGGCAAGGATGACGGCCTTGAGTTTGTCTATCTGCCTATCGATGCGAAGTTCCCTAAGGATGTGTATGAGCAGCTGCTGGATGCTTATGATACGGCCGATCCGCAACAGATTGAATCTGCCGGTAAGGTTTTGGAAACAACGATCCGGAAGATGGCGAAAGATATTTCTGATAAGTATCTGGCTCCGCCTGCGACCACCGAGTTCGGCATTATGTTTCTGCCTTTTGAAGGGATCTATGCCGAAGTGGTACGCCGTTCTTCTTTGCTGGAGGACCTGCAACGTAATTATCATGTAGTCGTTACCGGCCCTACCACCTTAGCTGCTATTTTGAACAGTCTCCAGATGGGTTTCCGTACTTTGGCTATTCAGAAGTATTCCGGTGAAGTGTGGAAAATCTTGGGTGCGGTGAAAAAGGAATTTGAATCGATGGGGGGTATGTTGGAAAAAGCGAAGAAACATATCGAAACGGCCAACGGGCAAATCGAGCATGTACTTGGGGTACGGACAAGGGCCATCCAGCGCCGGTTGAAAGATGTCGATACGCTGAGTGCGGAAGATGCCCGTCGCATCATACCGGAAATAGGCCCGTTGGAAGAGGAGGATCCGCTTGCGTAACCGGGCGAGGGATGTCGTCAGGCATTTAAATAAGTGAGCGTAAATTCCGGGCAGACTTTGTAAGACAGGGTGTATTGTTTTTGCAGCCCGGTTTTGCTCTCATATACCTGTAAGGTGCCTTCCGGCGCTGAATAGCGAAAAGGATGAATATGCAGGTGCACACTGAAATCTACCCCTTCCTGACCGATAATCTTATAAAGCGTCTCCTTGGCGCACCAGCAGATGAGTAATTGCTGTATTTCACTTTGCGGGTCGATGAAGCTTTCTTCCTCTGCAGAGAGAAAACGTGAGCGGATTTTTCGTACACGATCTGATGCGTATTCGATGTCAATCCCGGTCCGTTGTGTGTCCGATAAGATGATAGCCACGTAGCCCCGCGTATGAGAAAGGCTGATTTGGAAAGGTGAGTCTGCGATCCGGGGCGCGCCTGTAGCATCATGGGTGATGCCATGCGGCTGGCCTAAAAGTTCTTTCAGTAACAAACGGGAAGTGAGCCATTCCTTCAGGCGAGGTTCGGAGTGAGGGAAAGGCAGGTCTCTGTCGGCAACCCGCAGCTTTTCCCATTGTTTGTCGGGAAGCATGTCCCAAAGCTCTTCGATGGATTCATCCATCTTCCAGATACCGAGCAACGGTCTTTCGGTTTTATAGAGTAGTGGCATAATTATCTCCAATGAAAAGTTTCAATAAGATGGATGATGTCTTTCCGCAAATAGTCGGTTACCGGTGCGATAGAATCCGCTTTCGGGGTGAAATTATAATAGAGTGCCCCCCGAAAGAAACGGGAGACGCTATCGGTCAAAACGAATTGGATAGGAGAGGCGCAATCCCCTTTCAGCAAGTAGAGCGAACCGTAAACCTGATTTTGCGGATGCTGGTAGCTCTTCTCTTGGATATCCTCGATGGCTTGTTGCTTCAAGGCCAGCCGGCGGCTGTCAGATAGCGCGTCATCCAATGCTTTCCCTCTGGCTTGCAGGTAGCTGCAATAGAGCGTCGCGTTCATTTCGGGATAATGAAGCGTCAGCCAGCCATTCGTTATGTTGCGCCCCGGAAGTGTGTCGGCTTTGACCTTGGCCGAGACCTCGAAAGTATAGGGCAGGGCCGAAGAGGGTAAGGGTCTGTAAATGGCCTGCTCCGGTTCAATCCGGAAATAACCGCGCGGCTTGGGGGGATAGCTTTCGGTGCAGGCGCTGACAAGGAGGCAAGTCCCTATGCCGGCCCCCACAAATGAAAGGATCCCTTTTATCCGTTTCGTCCGGTTATTATTTCGTTTCATGAGAGGAATCAGGGGTAATGCGGTTGAACTTCACCTTCAAAATGCGCCGGTTGTCTATTTCAAGCACCTGGAAACGGCAATCTTTATAATCGATGGTCTCACGTCTTCTGGGAAAATCACCTTTGATTTCCAGCAACAATCCGCCTAACGTCTCCACCTCCTCGGTTTGCTTTTCAAAGTCGGCCGGGTTGGTACCTGTTATCCGGAAGAAATCGGTCAGCGGAATTTTCGCTTCGAAGATATAACTTCCGTCCGAAAGGCGGATAAACTGCTTCTCGTCTTCGTCATATTCATCGGAGATGTCGCCCACGATTTCTTCCAGGATATCCTCCATGGTGACCAGTCCGGATGTGCCTCCGAACTCATCCACAACAATGGCCATGTGTATTTTGCTGGTGCGGAACTCTTCCAGAAGGTCGTCTATCTTTTTGGTCTCCGGGACAAAGTAGGCCGGACGGATCAGGCTTTGCCAGCGGAAGGTGTCCGGCTTTTCCAGATAGGGCAACAAATCTTTGATATAGAGGATTCCTTTGATGTTGTCTTCGGTTTCTTTATAGACCGGGATACGTGAATACCCGCATTGGATAATCTTGTCGATGACCTCGTGAAAGTTCGATTCGATGTCTATATCTTCCATATCCAGACGCGAGGTCATGATGTCATCCGCATTTTTATTGTGGAATTTGATAATCTCGGCCAGCATCGCTTTCTCTTCCGGAATGGCTTTTGACGTCAGCTCCAATGCTTTGCTCAACTCATCCACGGAAAGGTCGCGCCTCTTTCGTCCTAACCATTTGTTACTGGCCGAATGGGTGCTGACCCATAAGGCGGTGAACGGGCGGCAAAGCCCGGTTAGGAGGCGTATGCCCGGTGCCGTTTTCCGTACGATGGCCAAATGGTTTTTCTGTGCGTAAATCTTCGGCATGACCTCGCCGAACACCAAAAGAAGTATGATCAGTACGATAGCTTCTAAGGTAATCCCCAGCACAGGTACGTTTGAGAAGTCCAGCCATTGGTTGATGGCGTATAATCCTATGATGACGATAGTCAGATTGACAAAGGTATCGGCTATTAGGATGGAATTGCGTAGATAATCGGGCTTTTCCAATAGATGTAACACCGTGCGGTCGTTCGGCTTGTTGTCTTGATGAAGATGGCTTTTGTCTTCAGGAGTCAACGAGAAGAATGCTACTTCGGCTGCTGAAATAAATCCGGACAAGACCAACAATAGGGCCGCTGCGACAAATAGGGCAACAGTACCTGCATCGAGGTACTGTACACCTATTTGATAAAACATATTTGATAAATAATCTGAGTCCAAGTACACTGATTTTAGTTAAACATCCTGTTAAAAGGGCAGGTCGTCTATTTCATTGGGCTCGGCCAACGAAGTAGCGTTCGGCTGCGCCTGGGCAACCGGTGCCTGGTAGGAGTTCGGTTGGGCCGATGCCCCTCCGCCCGAAGCCTGTTGGTTCGCATCGGCAGGCCGCGAGCCGTTACTATAGAACTCCACACGGTCAGCATATATTTCCGTAACATATCGTTTGATGCCGGTCTGGTCATCATACGAGCGGGTGCGGATCTTACCTTCTACATACAATCCGGAGCCTTTCTTTACCCACTTCTCGACGAAAGGCACCAAATCGCGGCGCACCACGATGTTGTGCCACTCGGTCCGTTCCGGAATGACAGTTCCATTAGCTAAGGTATAACCTCTTTCCGAGGTAGCCAGCGGAAAGTTAGCCGTAGCGCTTCCGCTGTCAAAATAACGAACGTCCGGGTCTCTACCCACGTTCCCAATTAAAATAACTTTGTTTAATGACATATTTTTTTGTGTTTTTATAGTTATCGCAAAGGAACGCAATTTTTTTGAATAGACAAAAAACCGGAATCTAAATTTAATCTGGAATGGAAAAATTTATGCCTATGTTTGTCGGGAAAGATGCCTATCTTTTCCGGCGAAGATGCCTATCTTTTTAATAAAAGTTCGGCATGAATATTTGCGGAGAAAATAAAATGAAGTATATTTGCAGTGTCTTAGAAGCTGCATAACTATTTTCCGA
>DWYO01000289.1 GCA_019118725.1 Candidatus Parabacteroides intestinavium
GCATCCGGCACGTCCTCCGATACAGTCCGTTGATTCCCGGTCCGAAAGATGTGGTCAAGACAAGAAGTTTGGCCGCGAAATTGGATTTGCCTATCGTATATCGAAAATAAAGGAAAGGTGATACCAACATGTTTCAAGGCATGAAACTCCGGTTCCATCCTATGAAACATTTGTTTCATGCCTTGAAACTCCGGTTTCTTTCCCCGGACTTTCCGGAAAGAAAAAGTTTTTCGTAAATTTGCACGGATTATTCAATGGGATTTGAAAGAAACTATGATTGACTCTACGCTATTTGAGAATAAAAAAGCGGCCTATTACACGTTGGGCTGCAAACTGAACTTTGCCGAAACATCTACCATCGGGAAAATATTGTCAGAACAGGGTATCCGGAAAGTCCGCCCCGGGGAAAAGGCGGATATTTGCGTCATCAACACCTGTTCCGTCACTGAACTGGCAGATAAGAAATGCAGGCAGGCTATCCGGCGTATCGGTAAGCAGCATCCGGACGCGTTCATTGTGGTCACAGGGTGCTATGCCCAATTAAAGCCGGAAGAGGTAGCTCACATCGAAGGGGTGAACCTGGTGTTGGGGGCGGAACAAAAGCTGGACATTCTCACTTATCTGGAGCAATGGAACCGCCAAAACGGCCTGAATAGCCAATACTTCACGACTCCCTTCAAAGATATCCGCAAGTTCATGCCTTCCTGCTCAGCCGATGACCGGACGCGCCATTTCCTGAAAGTGCAGGACGGATGTGATTACTTCTGTAGTTATTGTACCATACCTCTTGCGCGGGGAAGGAGCCGGAACGGTTCGATAGAAAGCCTCGTGAAGCAGGCAGAAGAGGTAGCCCGCCAAGGCGGAAAAGAAATCGTACTGACCGGAGTGAATATAGGCGATTTCGGTAAAACCACCGGCGAAACGTTTATTGACCTGATCCGGGCTTTGGATGAGGTGGATGGGATTGACCGGTACCGGATTTCCTCCATCGAGCCGGACTTAATCACCGATGAAGCCATAGATTTTGTGGCCAAGAGCAAACGCTTCGCGCCCCACTTTCATATCCCGCTTCAAAGCGGATGCGATGAGGTCCTGAAATTGATGCGCCGACGGTATGACACGGCTTTGTTCCGGCACAAAATAGAAAAAATCAAGGAGGTGATGCCGGATGCCTTTATCGGGGTAGATGTCATTGTCGGAACCCGGGGGGAAACGGAGGCCTATTTTGAAACGGCATATCGCTTTATCGAAAGTCTGGATATCACCCAGCTTCATGTATTCAGTTATTCCGAACGTCCGGGCACACAGGCTTTGAAGATTGATTACATAGTAGACCCGAAAATAAAACATGCGCGTAGCCAGGCATTGCTGGACTTATCCGAACGGAAGCTTCAGGCTTTCTATGAAGCCCATATCGGCAAGGAGGCGGATGTCTTGTTTGAACATACGAAAAAAGAGGGCATGATGCATGGTTTTACGGAGAATTATATTAAGGTGGAACGTCCCTACGAGGCTTCGCTGGTGAACAGAACCTGCCGAATCCGGCTGGGTGATTGGAATCCGGACAAAACAGCCCTGACGGTTTCAACGGATAATTGACAAGCAGATTTATGGGAACGAAAATTCAATATGCGTTGCTGTATGCATGGGTAAAAATCCACGCCATGCTTCCGATGAGCGTACTGTATGTACTCTCTGATATCTTGTATTTTATCATCTACAAGGTGGTCAAATACCGTATCCGGGTAGTCCGCAGGAACTTGTCCGCCTCTTTCCCGGAAAAGAGTGAGGCGGAAAGGCTTCGCATCGAGAAAGGATTTTATCATCACTTTGCCGACTATATCGTGGAAACCCTGAAGCTGGCGCATATCTCCTTGGAAGAACTGCAACAAAGGGCATACGTGCAAAATCCGGAGGTCGTAGACCGGCTGATGGACCAAGGCCATCCGTGCTGCATCCTATTGATGGGCCACTTCGGCAATTGGGAATGGTACTCCGGTTCGACCACCCGTTTCCAAGACGCAAGGATGTATCAGATTTACCGCCCCTTGAAAAATAAAGCCGTTGATAATTTGTTTATCTGGCTGCGTACGAAATTCGGCTCGTTCGTTTTGAGCAAATACGAGACGGGGCGCGAACTCATCCGGTTGCAACGCAACAAAGTGCGCTCGGTAGTCATATTCCTGGCCGACCAGACGCCCAGCCGGCAAAACCTGCACTATTGGACAAACTTCCTTCATCAAGATACCGCTATCCTGACCGGAGCCGAACGGCTGGCAAGGAAACTGAACATCCCGGTAATATTCCTCGATGTACAGATGCTCCGGCGAGGGTTCTACACCCTGGAACTTCAACTGATTTCAGACAACCCCAAAGAGACTCCGGAAAACTGGATCACCGAAGAGTATGCCCGCCGCATGGAAAAGAGCATCCTGCGACATCCGGAAGGGTGGCTATGGACTCATAAACGTTGGAAGTATAACAGAACAGACGCAATCACACATCATGGAGAAAAAGATAAATAAGATAGCCGTTGTTATCCTCAATTGGAACGGTTCCGCTTTGATGGAACGCTTTTTGCCTTCGGTTGTTCGTTATTCGCCGGAAGATATAGCCGATGTAATCGTGGCGGATAATGGCTCGACCGATGATTCTTTGGACATGTTAGCCCGGAAATTCCCGATGGTCCGTATTATCCGCTTCGACCGGAACTATGGATTCGCGGAAGGGTATAATCAGGCTCTGAAACAGATCGAGAATCCGTATTGCGTATTGTTGAACAGTGATGTTGAGGTAACACCGGACTGGCTGGATGCCCCTCTTCAGCTCTTGGAAAATGACCCTACGCTCGTGGCGGTCCAACCTAAAATCCTAGCAGAACAACAACGGGACACTTTCGAATATGCCGGAGCCTGCGGGGGATTCATGGATAAATACGGATACCCTTTTTGTCGCGGAAGAGTATTCCAGGTAATAGAAAAAGACAAGGGGCAATACGATACAGATACGGATATCCTTTGGGCTACCGGAGCCTGCCTGTTTATCCGGACTGCCATCTACAAAGAGGCCGGAGGATTGGATAGCGGCTTCTTCGCCCATCAGGAAGAAATAGATTTGTGCTGGCGTTTGCGGAGCCGCGGGTACCGGCTGGTCTGCACCCCCAAATCGAAGGTGTATCATGTAGGAGGAGGCACTTTGAATGCAGAAAGTCCGCGAAAGACATTCCTCAACTTCCGGAACAACCTGCTGATGCTTTATAAGAATCTCCCGGAAAAAGAATTGAGACCGGTCATGCGTCTGCGTTTTTGGCTGGACTATATAGCCGCCACGAAGTTCTTTTTGTGCGGACATCCCCGAAACGCATTTGCCGTTTATCAGGCACGGAAAGAGTTCCATCGGCTATTGCCGGAATACAAACTGAAACGGGAAGAGAATCAAAAGCTTGCTACGCTTGCCTCTATTCCTGAATTGAAATCCTATAGTCTTTTAGTTCAATTCTATCTGAAGGGGAAAAAACATTATGCGGAATTGCCGCAATAAGTGACTGACTTATCCGTTAATTAGAGTATGAACAGGAATTTTCTTACATATATATTGTATGGTATACTCGCTTGTCTGGCTTTGCCCGGCTTAATCTCGTGTAAATCGGTCAAGCTGAGCGATGCGGAAGAAAAACAGCGCATCGGCGAATATTACGAGGCAGCGGCCATGTACCGGAAACTCTATACAAAGACTTCCCCAAAGAAAAGGGACCTGCGCGGCTATATTGCATTCCGGATGGCGGAATGTAACCGGATGATCAACAGTACGGACAGGGCCATCAGCGCTTATATGAATGCGCTTCGTTATGACTACCCGGACTCGATTATCCATCTGCGCCTCGGACAGATGCAGCAACGCAAAGGCAGGTATGGCGAAGCTATCAAGCAATATGACACCTACCTGACCTACAATCCGGGAAGCCAGCTGGCTTTCAACGGTATCGAGGGGAGCCAGCAAGCCCCGGAATGGCGGAAGAACCCGACTCGGTATGAGGTACGCAAAATGGATAAATTCAACTCGCGGAGAGGTGAATTCAGTCCGATGCTGGCCGGTGAAAATTATGACCAGCTCTATTTTGCCTCGTCCCGCACCAAAGACAAGGAGGCGCAGCTCAATGCCATCACAGGGCAATACAACAACAATTTCTACCTTGTCAAGCAGGATGAAAAAGGGAACTGGCTGGCTCCGGAAGAGCTGGAAGATGAGGTGAACACCGAATTTGACGAAGGGACTCCCTCCTTCTCGGCAGATGGCAATACGATGTATTACACCTATTGTTCGCAAGATGAAACCAGCAACCGCACGGCCGAGATTTATATCTCTAACCGGAGCAGCGCCAAATGGGGAAAAGGGACACGGGCCAACATCGTGAAGGATTCGATTACGCCATTGGGGCATCCGGCTATCTCGCCCGATGGGAAATACCTCTATTATGTGTCGGATGTAGTTGGCGGATTCGGAGGGAAAGATTTATATCGTTCGCGGGTGATATCCGGTACAGATTTCGGACCAATGGAGAATTTAGGTCCGGAAATCAATACGACCGGAGACGAGATGTTCCCTTATGTGCGCGATTCGGTTACGATTTATTTTGCCTCAAACGGCCATCCCGGAATGGGGGGACTGGATTTATTCAAGGCTACGCAAGATAGTACGGGACATTGGCGGGTAGAAAATCTGGGATATCCTATCAACTCCTCCAGCGATGACTTCGGCATCACCTTTGAAGGGAAAAAGGAAAAAGGATTTTTCAGCTCTAACCGCAACGATGCACGTGGCTTCGACCATCTGTATGCTTTCGAAAAACCTACGATCACCGTCCATATTGAAGGAATTGTCAATGACGTGGACGAATATCCGATAGAGAATGCTACTGTACGTATTGTAGGGAAAGACGGGCTGAATGCCAAAGTGCAGACTAAAAAAGATGGAACTTACGCGGTGGAATTGGAACGCGATATCCGCTATGTCATGATGGCAAGTGCCCGCGGATTCCTGAATCAGAACTACGAACTGCATACCAGCCCGGAAGAAAAAAGCGAAACTTATATCGTGGATTTTTTCCTCTCGCCCATCAGCAAACCAGTCGTCATCGAGAATATTTTCTATGATTTCGACAAAGCTTCGCTCCGACCTGAATCCAAAAAGGCACTGGATGAGATGATAAAAATGCTGAACGACAATCCGAATGTCACTATTGAATTAGGGTCGCACACCGACCGTAAAGGAACAGATCAATACAACGAAAAGCTGGCGCAACGCCGCGCCCAGTCGGTAGTGGATTATCTGATAGCCGGAGGTATCGCTCCCGACCGCCTTGAAGCCAAAGGCTATGGCGAGAGTGTTCCGAAAACCATCAACAAGAAGATGGCCAAGCAATTTGATTTCTTGAAAGAGGGGGATGTATTGACGGAAGAGTTCATCCTGAAACTGACCCCGGAACAACAGGAAATAGCCGACCAAATCAACCGGCGCACCGAGTTCAAGGTATTGCGCACCAATTATAATCTGTTCTAAATTTCCAATTTTCAATTTAAATCTCTACCTTTGACACAAATCAAATCAACAGTAAAGAAAATGAAAACAGCGAATTTACATACTTCCAAAGCTATGCCGGCGACTAACTTGTTGTCCGTCAAGAGCATAGAATATACACGGGGGGGGGTAAATCGTTAACTATCAACAATTTAGAAGTAATCAGGATAAAATATAAGCCCGCGTGCAGTGTTGCAGAACGACACGGCACGCGGGCTTTTTGCGTTTCAGTACTTCTGAAATGTTCAGAAGAGGATTTCTTCCCAGAACAATGCTTCT
>DWYO01000290.1 GCA_019118725.1 Candidatus Parabacteroides intestinavium
GATTTTGTGATGATGCCGGACGAAAAAATGGGCTTTGTTGAGGAGTGGTGCGTTAGCAATATAAAGGTATCTGAGAGTCGTTATGCGAGTGTGTTTTTTACTACTTAGCAGACATTCTTTTGGGAGCAGTATCCAATCGCAAAATTACAACTAGACTATATAAAGTAAGAATTAACTGAAGTACATCTTGAGTACATATTATAACAACATGAGGGTGCATCAAAATGTACATTTTGAAGTGCACCCTCTTTCCCATAAATAGAACCGGATGTCAGAACGCTTCTTTTCGGTTCTTTTCCAGCAGTCGTACGATATCGCTTTCCCGGTATAGGATTTTTCCTCCTATCTGGTAATAAGGCAATATGCCGTTGCTTCTGTAGTCCAGCAGCGTACGCTTGCTCAGCTTGAGTTTTCCGGCCAGTTCCGTATCTGTCAGGTAGTTTTCCCCGTCCAATAAGTGCCGGTTGTCCGCCGGCAAATGGTCTATGAGGTCCGATATCCTTTTCATTTCATCGAAGAAATGAAGTACTTCCTTGTCTGATTTGGTAATGATTGTTCCCATAAAATGTTCTTTTTGGTTTGAAACAAAGATATCCGCATTCTCATGCCGCTGCAAACCGCCGGAGCCTGTTGTCATTAGATTTCATTAAATGTCATCAGATTTCATCGGACCGGATTCCGGCTTCCAGTCCTTCAGCTTGTTCTTTAATACCTTCATGTCCTCCGTGACTTTTCTGTATGTGATTTTGGCATAGGCTTGTGTAACCCTCAAATTGGTATGTCCGAGCATTTTGGAAAGTGTTTCTATTGGAAGTCCGTTTTCCAGACAGACGGTCACGGCGAACGTGTGCCGGGCCACATGAAATGTCACCCTTTTTCTGATATGGCAGATGTCGGCAAGTTCTTTAAGGTAGGCATTGCTTTTCTGGTTCGAGATGGTCGGGAACAGGTATTCCGATTCGCCTTTTTCTATGTAAAAACTAGCTATTTTCTTGGCTTGGGGAAGGAGAGGGATGAATGCGGGGTGGTTGGTCTTGGTCCTGTACAGATGGATATACATGCTTTTGTCAGAATCTGAAATGATTTGATCCTTTCTCAACCGGCAGATGTCTGAGTAGGCGATGCCTGTGAAGCAGCTGAAGATGAATATGTCACGGATGGAAGCCAGTCTAGGAATATCCAGCCGCTTGCCCATTATCCTTATTATTTCCTGCCTGTTCAGGTATTGTTTCTGGCTTTCTTCCTTCTTTATTCGGTAAGTTGAGAACGGATTGGTCAGGATAATTCCGCACCGGTATGCCCATAGGATTCCTTTTCTTACCATACTCATCATCTTGGCTGTTGTATTGATTGATAGCCTGCAGTCAGTCCTGAAGAAAAGTTCTAGTTCGTGTATCATCTGCCGGTTGAACTGTTCCAGTGGCATATCTTGTCTGCCCATTTTCTTGCAGAATTCCTCAAGCCGCCTGTAGACTAGTTTATGTCTGTTGGAATGGGACATGCTGATTTGTCCGGCATGTGCCAGCCTGTCCGCATCTTTTACCTGTTTGTCAAACAACTCTAGAAGGGAAGGCGGATTGGTTCCTGTGGCCATGAAGCGTTGTTTCAGCATGCTTGCCGTAAGCTGTTTTCCTTCTAGTTGGGCCTGTCGGTAATGATGCTGCAATGTGGAACTTACTTTGTCCAAGTATGCATTGATGTCGTGTGCTTCTGGATTCATGTCGGAAACACGCCTGTTCTGTTTGTCCCAATGCTCCTGTAGGATGGACGTCTTCAGACTTACATCTGTGGCCTTGTTGTTGACTATGATACGGAGCATGATTGTTGACTTGCTGTCTTTTTGAAGCTTTCTACGTTTCAGATAGAAGTAGATGGAAAAACTATGTCTCATAAAAAATAAATATTAATTGTGTCCATATCACAGACGGATGCATAGGACACGGATAAGACATAGATTATGGTTTTGAATGGAATGTAATTGTTGATTATTAATAGTTTTAGATTAAATGAAATAAGAGAAGAAAATAAAGTAAATATGTAGTTTTCAGATATTTGTTTAGGTCATAGAAATAGGTTCGGATCCGTACGGTAATCGCACCTACCTCTTTTAATATCTTTTTAATCAGTAACTTATGTGTAACCTAAATTTTGATGGTTACGACTTGGTTACGATTTCATCTTGTCAAGTTTCGTAGCTTATGACACCACCGTGTCACCTCTTGATTGCGGGTGCAAAAGTACTACACATTTTTGAAACATGCAAGACCTTGACAATATTTTTTTTCAGCCATTTTTTTTCAAGTGCAAGGTGCGAGCCTATATATATAAATAGGCTTGCACCTTGCACTGAACTAATTTTGAACCTATTAACCTTACTCCTGACCAAAACGGTCCGACCTTACATTTTCCCGAAAAAAATGCAGGAACAAAAAAAATTATGGTGTAGTACACGTATAGTATACCATGCGGATTTTGGCTTATCGGGAACTTTGCGGCAAACATTTCAATAATTAGGATTATGACAGAAGTTATCGTAATGGAAAGTGCCGCCTATCAAAAGATGATGGGGCAGATAGCGAAAATCGCTGAGTTCATCACCAAGAACGAGCACAAGTTGCAGGATTGCGACT
The DNA here is from genome assembly GCA_019118725.1 of Candidatus Parabacteroides intestinavium. Classification (GTDB taxonomy): domain Bacteria; phylum Bacteroidota; class Bacteroidia; order Bacteroidales; family Tannerellaceae; genus Parabacteroides; species Parabacteroides intestinavium. Next base: position 2,631 of record DWYO01000290.1, read on the forward strand.
TTGACGACGATGTATGGCTGGACAGTCAGGAAGTGGCCGATATGCTCCATATCAGCACGCGCACCCTGCAACGGTTAAGGAGCGACGGACTGGTGGAATATTCGGTGTTCCGCCGCAAGTGCCTGTACAAGCTCTCGGAAATAGAGAAAAAGGTACGGGAAAAGGTTATCACGTGCGAACCGCACCTGATAGACGTTTACAAGAAGAACCGGTTGTTGGACGTGACAAAGGATACAGGCAATGAATAAGGAGGATATTTTACAGGCAACGGAAAGGGGGCTTTCGGTGTTCAGACATTACCTGCCGGTGCAGTTCCGCATCGGGAAGAAGTTCCTGAATCCTTTGTATAAGGATACGAAGGCATCGTGCAACGTATATTATGACCGGCGACATTCGGTGTATAAGATGAAGGATTTCGGCAACGAGGAATATTCCGGGGACTGCTTCGAGTTGGTAGGGACAATGACGGGGCTGAGTTGCAGGAACGCGAAGGACTTCGTTGAAATCATGCGAATCATCGACCATGACCTGCATTTGGGGCTGGCGGACGGTTACGAAAATTGTACGGACACATCTTCCGTTCAGGTGATTTGTCCGCCCACACCGGAACAGGTGATAAAGAAAATACGCCCGTATAATATCGTACCAAGGGCGTTCAATGAAACAGACCGGATATTTTGGAGCAAATCCGGAATCACCGAGCATACATTAAATAAATATAATGTACGGCCTCTGCATTCGTTCAGTTCCGTCAATCAGGAAGGGAGAACCTATACCTTGACTGAAACGGCACAGGAACCGATGTATGGCTATGTAGGCGACAAATACATTAAAATCTACCGCCCGCGCTCGGAGATGCGTTTCCTTTACGCCGGAGATTTGGGCGACAATTATTGCTTCGGACTTGACCAACTGCCCTCCAAAGGCGACCTGCTGTTCATTACCGGCGGGGAAAAAGACGTGATGAGTCTTGCGGCGAACGGGTTCCACGCCATCTGCTTCAATTCGGAAACGACGCTCATCCCCGCATCTGTGCTGATGCTGCTCTCTTACCGGTTCAAGCACATTGTCCTGCTGTACGATGTGGACAAGACCGGGCTGGAGGTTTCAGCCAAACGGGTGGAAGAACTGAAAGCGTTTTCGCTGAAACGCCTGTTGCTGCCGCTGGCAGGGACAAAAGAAGAAAAGGATGTAACGGACTATTTTGCGTTGGGACATACGCATGATGATTTATTGAAACTGTTCTTAAACCATTTGGATTCATTATACAAGGAAGATATGTCAGCATTAAAATCATGCGAGTTGGATTTCAACAACCCGCCACCTGTGGCACAGACGATAGTATCGGTGAACGGCGTGCCGCTCGGAACACAAGGGAACCTGCTCTGCATCACCGGCGGGGAAGGTACGGGGAAAAGCAACTATGTGGCAGCCCTGATTGCCGGGGCTGTGAAACCGGAAAACGCGG
>DWYO01000291.1 GCA_019118725.1 Candidatus Parabacteroides intestinavium
CGGAACATTTTTGCTTTTAGCTATACTTGCCCACGTATGGCGGGCTACATATAGAGTCAGCGCGATAGGAATTTTCAACTCCTTCCCGATATTTTTCAAATACTTATTTATTTGATGGGTCTTATTGATATATTGCCTCCGCTCTCCTACTCCGGCTTTTTTGATAATAGGTAATAAATAAGGAGAATCGGCATCAAAATAGCGGTCTACGATTTCCTGCATACAAGGCTCCCACTTGATAAGCAACAATTGCCCGGTCTTTTTACGACGATACGAAAGAATCCCCTGGCTCAAATCTTTTTTCCGGAGATAAGCCATATCGACAAAGGCCATGCCCCGGGTATAGAAACTGAACAAAAACATATCCCGGGCGAAACTATATCTGGCCGTAGACAATTTCATCGCTTTCAACCGCCGGATCTCCCGCAAAGCGATGGCCCTTTTTACCGTTTTAGCAATTCCTGTATAAACATGCTTGAAGGGATATTGCTGGAGAGTCAAACCGTTCTCCACGGCCCGATTGTAGGTCGCCCGTAAAATCCGCATGTAAAAAGAAATGGTATTCATAGATACTCCGTTCGATTTGAGCCACGCCTCGTAATCAATCATCAGATCAGAATCTATCTCTTCCAGCAACACATCCGCATCTTTCCGATAACGCCGGAAACTATTCAAAGCGGAACGGTACGTCTCGCAAGTCCGTACCTTGCCCAATTTATCCAATTGCTCTACCACCAGCTCCATAAAAGAGAATAAAAACAGGCTCCCGTCCCAGTACTTTCTAAAAGCCTGAGCCACATCTTCTGCGGTATAAAGGACTCTCCGTCTCTTCCAAACCGAAGTTATCCGGCTCAGCACCAATTGGTCGTTCGAAATTTTTGTCTGCAACTCCAGCAAATATGCATTCCGTTTTTTCGAGCCAGACGAAAAAACGATTTTAGACAAACGCCGGTTCCATTCGTGAGGATACAACTTGTAACCTGTAAAAACAGGTATCATCTTGTGCTTACCAATCACCTGATAATACACCATACCCTCCTTGCCCACCTGGCAAGATGCTTTAAATTCAATCTTTACTTCAATCATATTAAAACCTCATTGATAAGTTTACAAAAAAGTTATTATATTTGCTAGAGGAACAACAAGAAAAAGACATCGAATGAAAAAATTAAGACTATTTTTTTTAGGACTGGCCGTTCTATGCGGACTATCAGCCGGAGCACGCGAGGTAAAACTGAAGCTGGTAGAAACAAGTGACATCCACGGGAACTTCTTTCCTTACAACTTCATCGAACAGCGAGAATGGGGCGGAAGTTTCGCCCGTGTCTATTCGTTCATACAACAAGAACGCGAAGAATATGGCGATAACCTGTTGCTGATTGACAATGGGGATATCCTTCAAGGGCAACCCTCCGCCTACTATTACAATTTTATGGATACCCTTTCAACCCACATTACGGCTGCTATGATGAATTATATGGGATATGTGGCCGGAAACATGGGAAATCACGATGTAGAAGCAGGTCATGCGGTATATGACCGATGGATCCGGCAATGCGATTTCCCGATACTGGGAGCCAATATTATCCGGAGAAGTGACGGGAAGCCCTATCTGAAGCCCTATGAGGTCATAGAACGGGACGGGGTGAAAATCGTTATCTTAGGCATGATTACTCCGGCTATTCCAACCTGGCTCCCGGAAACCCTTTGGAGCGGACTTTATTTCGCGGACATGGAAGAGACAGCCCGTAAATGGATGCCGATTATCCAAAAGGAGGAGCAACCCGACATCGTAATCGGACTTTTCCATGCCGGACGAGAGGCACGCACCGTGGGCGGTAAATACCGGGAAGATGCCTGCACAGAGATTGCTCAACGCGTTCCGGGTTTTGACATCATCATGATGGGGCATGACCACCGCCGTTTTTGCGGGAAAGTAGCCAACAACGAAGGCGACTCGGTTCTCCTCATCAACCCGGCAAACAATGGCCGGTGGATAGGGGACATTGAAGTAACTCTGACCCTCGATAAAGAGGGGGGCACTAACAAATCCGTAAACGGGAGATTGACCTCTACCGACAATATCGCTCCCAGTACAGCGTTCATGCAGGCTTTCGAGCCCCAATATCGCGCGGTAGAAAACTTCGTATCGGAAAAGGTGGGGACCTTCACGGAAAGTATCTACACCCAACCAGCCTATTTCGGACCATCAGCCTTTATCGATTTTATCCATACCCTGCAATTAGACATTACCGGGGCAGACATCTCGTTTGCCGCTCCCCTATCGTTCGATGCGGAAATTCAGAAAGGAGATATCCACATCAGTGACATGTTTAATCTGTACAAATATGAGAACTTACTCTACACCATGCAACTGACCGGCGCAGAGATCAAAGGGGTATTGGAAGAATCGTATGCTATATGGACCAACCGCATGGAATCGGCCAATGACCATCTGCTGCTCCTGACCCAACGCCGTGACGGAAAAGGCTATACCTTTGTAAATCCGAGTTTCAATTTCGACTCAGCAGCCGGAATTATTTATACGGTAGATGTCACTCAACCCAAAGGAAAAAAAATTACGATTCTGAAAATGGCAAACGGAGAGCCATTTGATCTAAACAAAACCTATAAAGTGGCTATCAATTCCTATCGGGGAAATGGAGGAGGAGAATTATTGACCCAAGGCGCTGGGATCCCGATGGATAAATTGAAAGAAAGAATCATCCATTCAACCGACAAAGACCTGCGGTATTACCTGATTCAGTATATTAAGAAACAAGGAACACTTACTCCCAAATCTCTGAACCAATGGAAAATGATTCCGGAAGATTGGGTAAAGCCAGCCGCTGAACGGGATGCGAAATTACTGTTTGGAAATTTCTAGAAAGACTGGAAACAGCTCGGAAAACAACACATGGCGGTGTGTCATAATGAGAATTGGCACGCAAACGACATAAGTCGAACAGATTTTCGCAGATTTATTCAGACGTACATCAGTCACATATAGTCCGTGATCTTCTGTTGTGTGCAATTTTATATTTTGACACACCGCCATTTTATATGCCCGTTAAAAAGGAAAACTGTAATCCATGCCTTGATTGGGTTGTACCAACAAGTTAGTGACACAAAAATTAATCCGGCCCGCCCCTTCGAGTGTTTCGGGATAGTAAATCGTAATTGTGCTCCGGCTTTGCGGCTCGATCGTGAATTCACGGAAGTACTCTACCTCCTTTTCATGTTCCGTCTTTTTTAGGTAGAAAGTCAAATCTGATTCATTTTGAAGCACCAACCGACAACTTTTCTTGCCCCGTTTGATATCAATTATTTTCACGGACTTCTCGAACAATTCCTTTAACCAATGTTCCTCGCCAATCAATAAATCGTTCACCCAAACAATCGTACGGCGATTATCCAATGCCTCACGGATGCCATCCACAGTACGCTCATCAGCCAAAACAAATGTCATCGTACGATGCTCTCCTTTATAAAATTCGATATCCAAATTGATCGGATTATGCACATCGCTATTTCCAAGCATAGTAAGTCCTTTCTCCAAACACCAGCGATGAGCCTCGGGATAATAGAACTTTCCGTTAGCCACTTCAATACCTTGCATCCAACCCTTTTCGTAAATCTCGGTATGTTCCTTCCACCACAAAGTGGTATCCGGCTGCTGTCTGTCCCAGCCGGGATGATTCCAGAAAATAAAAGCATGCTGATCTTTGGCTGCCTTAAACGAATCGTGCCAATCATCCTGATCCAACGCATTGCAATCGTTCAAAAAAACCGCATTGAAATGGCCCGGTGCCATCGAACGGGTGATCTCGCTTCCCCGAATCAACAAAATATCATGCCCCTTTGCCGAGCCTTCGGCTACCTCAAACGAGCGACCATGATGCCCCGTCACATTTTTCTGATGAGGACGGTACTCCAGATGTTCCGTCAAGGATATCGCATCCAATCCTTCACGCCAAGCCTCATCAACTCGTACGGTAGGCCAGACTAAACCATCCGAGTATACGGTATGCATATGGAAATCACATTTCAACGTTTCATAACCGCCTAAATCGGGTACGTGAATTTCATTTCGCACCTGGGCCTGCATAGACAATGTAATGCCAGCTGCGAACAAAGCAAAAAATAATTTTTTCATGACAAGCTTTTTTTGTATTTATGGTAATGCAAATAAACGAACTCCGTATGACAATTATATGTAAATGCCATGACGTTTTCATTTCCACCAGACTTGTCCGCCGGCTCCTAGTTTTGCCATCTTGTCCCTCATAGGCTCCACCCCGAGTCTTTCCAAATGACTTTTTGGCAGGAAATATGACAAGAGACAGAAGTATATAAAACTTTTCCTCTTTGGCACACCATTTGTTTAATTCTTTGTGTCCGCTTGAAAGAGTGGACAGAATCAACAAGAATAATAACAATAAAAAATATAAACATCATGGGAAAGATTATAGGAATCGACTTAGGAACAACCAACTCGTGTGTTGCCGTTTTGGAAGGTAACGAACCGGTTGTCATCGCAAATAGCGAAGGAAAAAGAACTACTCCTTCTATTGTGGCATTCGTAGAAGGTGGCGAACGTAAGGTAGGTGATCCTGCTAAACGTCAGGCTATCACGAACCCGCAGAAGACCGTGTTCTCTATCAAGCGTTTCATGGGTGAAACGTACGATCAAGTACAGAAAGAAATCGCCCGCGTACCGTATAAGGTAGTTCGTGGCGACAACAATACACCGCGTGTGGATATCGACGGTCGTCTTTATACGCCGCAGGAAATCTCAGCAATGATTCTGCAGAAGATGAAGAAAACGGCTGAAGATTACTTAGGACAGGAAGTAACGGAAGCGGTTATTACCGTACCGGCTTACTTTAGCGACGCACAACGTCAGGCAACGAAAGAAGCAGGAGAAATTGCCGGTCTGACGGTTCGCCGTATCGTAAACGAACCGACAGCTGCCTCTTTGGCTTACGGTTTGGACAAAGCCAACAAGGATATGAAGATTGCCGTATTCGACTTGGGTGGTGGTACGTTTGATATCTCTATCTTGGAATTGGGCGACGGCGTGTTTGAAGTGAAATCAACCAACGGTGATACGCACCTGGGTGGTGATGACTTCGACCATGTAATTATCGACTGGTTGGCAGAAGAGTTCTTGAAAGACGAAGGTGTAGACTTGCGTCAAGACCCGATGGCATTGCAACGCTTGAAGGAAGCTGCTGAAAAGGCAAAGATTGAATTGTCGAGCACGACAACTACTGAAATCAACTTACCGTACATCATGCCGGTAAACGGTGTGCCTAAGCACTTGGTTAAGACTTTGACGCGTGCTAAGTTTGAACAATTGGCCGATAGCTTGATTCAGGCATGTATTCCTCCTTGCCAGCAGGCGTTGAAGGATGCGAACCTGAGCACATCGGAGATTGATGAAGTGATCTTGGTAGGTGGTTCAACCCGTATTCCGGCCGTACAGGAAATCGTACAGAAGTTCTTCGGTAAAGCTCCATCTAAGGGGGTTAATCCGGATGAAGTAGTCGCTGTAGGTGCTGCTATTCAAGGTGGTGTCTTGACAGGCGAAGTAAAAGATGTCTTGCTGTTGGATGTAACGCCGTTGTCATTAGGTATCGAAACAATGGGTGGTGTGATGACGAAGTTAATCGAAGCCAACACAACTATTCCGACTAAAAAGTCTGAAGTGTTCACTACAGCTGTAGATAACCAGCCTTCTGTAGAAATCCACGTATTGCAAGGCGAACGTTCGTTAGCAAAAGACAATAAATCTATCGGCCGCTTCCACTTGGATGGCATTCCAGCCGCTCAACGAG
>DWYO01000292.1 GCA_019118725.1 Candidatus Parabacteroides intestinavium
TTTTCCGAAGAAATTCAAAACAGCTTCTTAATTAGATAGGAATAATTAATGAAAAGAAATAAAGTAATCGGATATGCATCGGTCGCCTGTCTGGTGGGAGGCAGTCTTTCATGTACGGATAAGGCGGATGCTACGTTAGCTGAGTCCCAAAAGCCTAATATCATCTTTATTCTTTGTGACGATTTGGGGTACGGAGATTTGGCTTGTTACGGACAAAAGTATATTCATACCCCCAATATAGACCGGTTGGCGGCTGAAGGAATGTTGTTTACTCAAGCCTATGCAGGAAGCCCGGTCAGTGCCCCATCGAGAGCTTCGTTGATGACCGGGCAACATACGGGGCACTGTAAAATTCGGGGAAACAAGGAATATTGGAGCGGAGAGATGCAGTATGGCACGAATCGGGAATTTACGGTTACCGGTCAGATGCCCTACGATACGGCACATGTGATTCTTCCGGAAATCATGAAGGCCAACGGGTATACAACCGGTGTGTTTGGCAAATGGGCCGGAGGATATGAAGGCTCGGCGTCTACACCGGATAAGCGGGGCATTGACGAATTTTTCGGCTATATCTGCCAATTCCAGGCGCATCTTTATTATCCGAATTTCCTGAATCGTTATAGTAAATGCCAAGGTGATACAGGGGTAGTACGGGTTCCTTTGGAACAAAATATACAACATGCCATGTATGGCGAGGATTACCGGAACCGTACGCAATATTCGGCCGATCTGATTCATCAGAAAGCTTTAGAATGGTTGGAAAAACAAGACGGAAGCCGGCCTTTTTATGGCTTTTTCACCTATACCTTGCCACATGCGGAACTGGTTCAGCCGAATGATTCCATCGTACATTATTATATAAAGAGATTCCAAAACGATAAAGCTTACCCCGGGTCAGAAGGTTCGCGCTACAATCCGGTTATGCACGTACATGCCCAGTTTGCGGCCATGATTACCCGATTGGATACTTACGTGGGAGAGATTATGCGATGTCTGGAGGAAAAGGGATTGGATAAAAATACATTAGTCCTGTTCTCCAGTGATAACGGCCCCCATGAGGAGGGAGGGGCAGATCCCGCTTTCTTCGGCCGGGATGGAAAATTGCGCGGATTGAAGCGTCAATGTTATGAAGGAGGCATTCGGGTGCCTTTTATAGCGCATTGGCCGGAGAAGATAAAATCCGGAAGCATCAGCCATCATATTTGTGCTTTTTATGATATCATGCCTACTTTTTGCGAGCTGATAGGAGAGGCCGACTATGTACGTAAGTATGGCAACCCGAATCAGACACCCGATTATTTTGACGGGATATCGTTTGCTCCGACTTTGCTTGGGGACACGCTGGCTCAGAAACAACATGATTTTCTTTATTGGGAATTTGAGGAGACTGATCAGATCGGAGTCCGTATGGGAAACTGGAAGATGGTAGTGAAGAAAGGCGTGCCATTTCTATATGACCTGGAAACTGACTTGCATGAGGATAAGAACATCGCCTCTGAGCATCCGGACGTGGTTCGGGAAATGTTGTCAATCATAGTCTCCCAACATGTAGAAAGTCCGGATTTTAAAGTAACATTGCCATAAAACATTTTTTTCTAATGTTTTTAACAAGTATTTAATGAAATCAAAAAAATAAATACTATCTTTGAAGCTCAGTCAAACTATGAAATAAATTCAATAAGATATGGATACAAAAATTCAAGAGCTGACCGATAAAATCTATAAGGAAGGCGTAGAAAAAGGAAACGAAGAAGCTGCCCGTATTATTTCGGATGCGGAAGCACGGAAAAAGGCTTTGATTGAAGAAGCTGAAGCGCAAGCTAAAGAAATCGTGACCGCAGCTGAGAAAAAAGTGGCAGAGTTGAAAAAAAACACAGAGGCTGAGTTGAGGCTTTTTGCGGCTCAGTCGGTTGAAGCACTGAAAAGTGAAGTGACGAATCTGATTACCGGAAAGGTGGTTTCAGATAATGTGAAAGCAGCCCTAACGAATGCGGATTTCATGCAAAAGGTCATTTTGGAACTGGCGAAGAATTGGCAAGAAGCCGGAGGATTGGTTATTCAGACCGCTAATGCTGAAGCTCTGCGGTCGTATTTCCTCTCGAATGCAAAGAGCTATTTGGACAAAGGCTTGACAATAGAGCAGGTAAATGGAAAGAAGACTTCATTTTCCATTCTCCCGGCTGATGGTTCCTACAAGATTTCGTTTGGTGAGGAGGAGTTTGTTGAATTCTTCAAAGAGTTCTTGCGTCCCCAGTTGGTTGAGGCTCTTTTCTAAAGCAGACAGGCTATGAGTAAATATTATTGCTTGATAGCAGGACTCCCCAATATAGCCCTTGATGATAGTAAACTTGCCTATACGGTGTCCGGATTCCGGGAAGAACTGGAAGGCATATTGACCAGCAAGGACAAGCGGCTCATAGACCTCTTTTTCCTCAAGTTTGATAATGCCAACCTGATTCAAGTGCTCCGGAACGCAGATGCGGAACCGGATGAGCGGGGGATGATAGCCGTAGGAGATTATCGGGCTGCACTTAGGGCTTTGCGGAATGAAGAGGCGATACCGAAAATTGTGGCTAAACGTTTGCCGGCCTATGTGGTGGATTTCCTGAAGCTTTACCTTCAGAGCGAAGAAAAAGGCGAAGCGGGTGGCGTTTCATGGAGCGACCGTCTGGCAGCCCTCTATTATGCGTATGCCATGAGGTGCGGAAATCAGTTCGTGGCCGATTGGTTCGAATTAAATCTGAACATGAATAATATGTTGACGGCTATTACTTGCCGGAAGCATGGATGGGATAAGGCGGATTATATTGTCGGTACGAATGAAGTGGCCAATGCGTTGCGTACTTCGAATGCGCGTGACTTCGGATTGGGTGATACAGTGGAATATCTTCCCGATTTGCAGCGTATTGCGGAAGAGACCGACCTGATGGCACGAGAGAAGAAAATAGATCTCTTGAAATGGGAATGGCTGGAAGAGAATACCTTCTTCAAGACATTCGACATAGAGAGTGTCTTTGCCTATATGCTCAAACTGGAGATGATTGAACGCTGGGTAACCTTGGATAAGACAACCGGCGAAAAGACTTTCCGTGAAATTGTAGGCGCCATGAAGAAGGGTAGCGAGAATGCCCTGGATGAGTTTAAAAGAAATAATGAAAGATAAATAATATGGCTACAAAAGGAATTGTAAGAGGAATTGTATCCAATCTGGTAACAGTAGAGGTTGACGGACCGGTTTCCCAGAATGAAATCTGTTACATTTCTGTCGGTGGCGTCCGGTTGATGTCGGAGGTCATCAAAGTAATAGGAAAAAATGCCTTTGTGCAGGTATTTGAAAGTACACGTGGCATGCGTGTAGGTGATACTGCCGAGTTTCAGGGGCACATGCTGGAGGTGACTTTAGGTCCGGGCATGTTGTCGCGCAATTACGATGGTTTGCAAAACGATTTGGACAAAATGCAAGGTGTGTTCTTGAAACGCGGCGAATATACTTATCCGTTGGATGAAGATAAGAAATGGACTTTTAAGCCTTTGGCCCAGGTGGGCGATGTGGTAGAGGCCGGATCTTGGCTGGGTGAGGTAGACGAGAACTCTCAACCCCATAAGATTATGGTGCCCTTTACCTTCGAAGGAACTTATACCATTAAGCAGATTGCCCCGGAAGGTGAATATACGATTCACGATACGATGGCGGTACTTTCAGATGCGAATGGCGAAGAGGTAAAGGTGACGATGGTACAGAAATGGCCGGTGAAGAAAGCCATTACGTGCTATAAAGAGAAGCCGCGTCCTTTCAAGCTCCTGGAAACAGGTGTCCGTACGATTGATACGGTGAACCCGATCGTAGAGGGCGGTACAGGATTTATCCCCGGTCCGTTTGGAACGGGTAAGACGGTGCTCCAGCATGCGATCTCTAAGCAGGCGGAGGCTGATATTGTGATTATCGCGGCGTGTGGTGAACGTGCCAATGAGGTGGTGGAAATTTTTACGGAATTCCCCGAATTGGTCGACCCGCATACCGGACGTAAGTTGATGGAACGTACCATTATCATTGCCAATACGTCGAACATGCCGGTGGCTGCCCGTGAAGCCTCTGTTTATACCGCTATGACGATTGCCGAATATTACCGGAGCATGGGATTGAAGGTGCTGTTGATGGCAGACTCTACTTCTCGTTGGGCACAGGCTTTGCGTGAGATGTCCAATCGCCTGGAAGAGCTTCCGGGACCGGATGCATTCCCCATGGACCTTTCGGCAATTATTGCTAACTTCTATGCTCGTGCAGGTTATGTGGTCTTAAATAATGGCAAGACAGGCTCGGTTACATTCATCGGTACGGTATCTCCGGCCGGTGGTAACCTGAAGGAACCGGTGACGGAGAACACCAAGAAGGTGGCCCGTTGTTTCTATGCCTTGGAGCAGGAACGTGCGGATAGGAAACGTTATCCGGCAGTCAATCCGATTGATAGTTACTCGAAATATTTGGAATATCCGGAGTTTCAAGAATATATCTCCAAGCATATTTCTTCGACTTGGATTGATAAGGTAAACGAAATCAAGACCCGCATGCTCCGTGGTAAGGAAATTTCGGAACAGATCAATATCTTGGGGGATGATGGCGTTCCGGTAGATTACCACGTGACGTTCTGGAAGTCAGAGCTTATCGACTTTGTTATCCTGCAACAGGATGCGTTTGACCCGATTGATGCCGTGACTCCATTGGTTCGCCAGGAGTTCATGTTGGATAAGGTCATTGCAATTTGCCGGGCTGATTTCCAATTTGAGACCTTCCTTGAGGTAATGGATTATTTCAAAAAAGTCATCAATATCTTCAAGCAGATGAACTATTCGGAATACGAAAGCGAGCAGTTCAAGAAGTTCAACGAAGAGTTGGATGCTTTGTTAAAAGAAAGAATGAAATAAATAGCAGATCAGTATGGCAACAAAAGCATTTCAAAAGATATATACAAAGATTACCCAGATTACGAAAGCAACCTGTTCGTTGAAGGCGACAGGTGTCGGGTATGACGAGTTGGCTTCGGTAGACGGCAAGCTGGCTCAGGTGGTGAAGATTATCGGAGATGAGGTGACCTTGCAGGTTTTCTCGGGTACGGAAGGAATCCGTACGAATGCCGAAGTCGTCTTTATGGGAAAGGCGCCTTCGTTGAAGGTAGGTGACCAGTTGGCGGGACGTTTCTTTAATGCCTACGGAGAGCCGATTGATGGCGGCCCTGTTCCGGAAGGAAAGGAGGTCGAAATTGGCGGTCCTTCGGTAAATCCGGTGCGTCGTAAACAGCCTTCTGAGTTGATTGCGACCGGTATTGCTGGTATCGACTTGAACAATACCTTGGTAACCGGTCAGAAGATCCCGTTCTTTGCTGACCCTGACCAGCCTTTTAACCAAGTCATGGCATTGGTGGCCATGCGTGCTCAGTCGGATAAAATCATCTTGGGCGGCATGGGTATGACGAATGATGATTACCTTTTTTTCAAGAATACATTTAGTAATGCCGGGGCGTTGGACCGTATTGTGAGCTTCATCAATACCACCGAGGATCCTTCGGTAGAACGTATCTTGATACCGGATATGGCATTGTGTGCGGCCGAATATTTTGCGGTAGAGAAGCATGAGAAGGTATTGGTGTTGTTGACAGATATGACGAACTACGCTGATGCTTTGGCCATCGTTTCAAACCGTATGGATCAGATTCCATCGAAGGACTCTATGCCGGGTTCCTTGTATTCGGATTTGGCGAAGATATATGAGAAGGCAGTACAGTTCCCGGACGGCGGTTCTATCACTATTATTGCCGTGACAACACTTTCTGGTGGAGATATCACGCATGCCGTACCGGACAACACGGGGTATATCACCGAGGGACAGCTTTACTTGCGTCGCGACAGTGATGTGGGCAAGGTTATTGTGGACCCGTTCCGTAGCTTGTCTCGTCTGAAACAATTGGTAACAGGCAAGAAGACCCGTGAGGATCATCCGCAGGTGATGAATGCCGCCGTACGTCTTTATGCCGATGCTGCAAATGCCAAGACTAAGATGGAGAACGGTTTTGACTTGACGGATTACGATAACCGTGCGTTGGCCTTCGCCAAAGACTATTCTTCGAAGCTTTTGGCTATCGATGTTAATTTGGATACAACCGAGATGCTTGATGTGGCCTGGAGTCTGTTCGGGAAATATTTCCAGCCGGCCGAAGTGAATATCAAGCAGGCTTTGGTAGACAAATATTGGAAGAATAGGTGATTGGTAGTTTTTAGTTTTTTAGTTTTTAAGTTTGTCTGTTTTCAAGTTGGATTTATGAACGTATAAACTTAAAAATACATACACTCAAAGAATAGTATGGCAATAAAGTTTCAATATAACAAAACATCGCTTCAGCAATTGGAAAAACAATTGAAGATGCGCGAGCGTTCGCTTCCTACCATTAAGAGTAAGGAAAGCGCGTTGCGTATTGAAGTAAAGCGTACCAAAGATGAAGTGAGCAAGTTGGAACTTCAGCTGGAACAGGAAATACAGAGCTATGAGAATATGGTGGCCTTGTGGAATGAGTTTGATCCAACTTTAATCCGGGTGAAGGATGTCTCGCTGGCTACTAAGAAAATAGCAGGAGTCATCGTCCCGGTCTTGGATGAGATTCAATTTGAGATAGGACATTATAGCCTGTTCAGTTCTCCGTCATGGTTTACCGATGGCATTGACCTGCTCAAGAAGTTGGCACGCACGGGAATCGAAGCGGAATTTTCCGGTATGAAGCTGGAGTTGTTGGAACATGCCCGGAAGAAGACTACTCAGAAAGTAAATCTTTTTGAGAAAGTTCAGATTCCGGGATACAAAGATGCAATCCGTAAAGTAAAACGCTTTATGGAGGATGAGGAGAGCCTGTCTAAATCTTCTCAGAAGATTATGCGGGCCAATCAAGAGAAACGGAAGGCTAAGGAAGAAGAGGAGGCAAGCGTATGATAGTAAAGATGAGCAAATATGCCTTCATGGTGTATCATAAGGAATACGATGCGTTCCTGAAAGAATTGCGTAACTTAGGGGTGCTTCACGTCAAAGAGATCAACTCTATCCGGGATAATGCGGATTTGCAGACCTTGCTGGCCGAACGGAAGCGTCTGACCCAGGCGATACGTTTTTGCGAAGGAGTGAATAAGCATTCGGGCAGGGCGTTGGCTCCGGCTGGAAACACGAAGAAAGAAGAAGGACTCCGGTTGGAAGAACAATTGGAAGCCTTGCAAGAGAAGAAGCATAAACTTTTGACTGCAAAGGCTGGTCTTGAAAAAGATATAGCCTATATGGAGCTTTGGGGCGATTTCGATTTTAAGAATATCCGCTTGTTGAAGGAGGCCGGTTATGAATTGACATTCTTCAGCTGCCCGACCTCGCATTACGAACCGAAATGGAACGAAGAGTATAATGCGTTTCTGGTGAATAATGTACAGTCGGTAACCTATTTTGTTACGGTGACGAAAGTGGGTACGTCTATCGAGATAGATGCCGAGCGGGCTAAGATGCCTTCTAAGGGACTTTCTGAGTTGCAGTCGGATTACGATCGGCTGGGCGCTTCGATAAAGGCATTAGAGAAAGAAACGGAGGAATTTTCCGCACAGCACTATGCTGCATTGGTCGAAGCCGATAGGCAGGTTCAGGATGAATTCAACTACCGGAATGTCTGGGCGCAGACCGACCATGAGGCGGAAGACCGTTTGATGGTATTGGAGGGGTTCGTCCCGACTGAGGAGGCTCCAGTCTTAGAGGCAGGTTTGGAACAGAAGGGCTACTATTTTCAGCAATTGGCTATTGAGGAAGAAGAGAATGTTCCTATTAAATTGCGGAACAATGCTTTCTCCCGTCTTTTCGAGCCGATTACCCGGATGTTCTCTCTTCCGAACTATACGGAGTTTGACCCGACCCCATTCTTTGCTCCTTTCTTTATGCTCTTCTTCGGACTTTGCTTCGGAGATGGTGGGTATGGATTGCTGGTCATATTGGCTTGTGCATATTTCAAACGGAAGGCAAGCAGGCAGGTTAAGGATTATCTGTCTTTGTTCCAATATTTCGGACTGGCGGCTCTTATCGTGGGTACATGTACCGGTTCGTTCTTTGGAATAGCCTTGGCTTCGGTACCCGCATTGGTAGCTGTGAAGGATTATTTTGTAAGTAGTGATAATCTGATGACCTTCTCCATCATTATCGGTCTTGTGCAAATCGTTTTTGGCAAGACGGTAGCCGCATTGAAAACGATGGAGCAGAAGGGAACCAAGTATGGCATTGCTCCTATGGCATGGGTGTTTGTCATTGTTGCACTCCTTTGCGCTTTAGGGCTTCCGATGCTCAATGTCCAATTGCCGGAGGTGGTCAAGAATGTATGTTTCGGTATCACCGGAGCGGGATTGTTGGTAGCGTTCTTCTATAATTCTCCGGGCAAGAATATTTTCCTCAATTTTGGTACGGGGCTTTGGAATACCTATAATATGGCTTCGGGATTGTTGGGTGATACGCTCTCTTATATCCGTTTGTTCGCGATTGGTCTGACTGGCTCTATTCTGGGCGGTGTGTTCAATTCGCTGGCAATTGATATGACAGAAGGTATGAATATTTTCTTGCGTATTATTGTGATGCTCTTGATTCTCGTGGCGGGTCATGCGATCAATTTTGGTCTGTGTACCATCAGTTCGTTGGTTCACCCGTTGCGTCTGATATTTGTGGAATATTATAAAAATGCCGAATTTGAAGGCGGTGGTAAAGACTATCGTCCTTTTAAGAAAGCGTAAATCGAGTTCTTTGGTTTTTGAGTTTTCAGGTTATGGGGGAATGGGACTTATGAGCTGCAGACTCGAAAACGAAATGACTAATTAACAGGAAATAATAATAAAAATAATAATTAAAAACATTCATCATTATGGAACCTATTTTATTAGCTTATTTGGGAGTTGCTCTTATGACAGGTTTAACCTTCATTGGCAGTAGTTATGGTGTGACGATTACCGGTAATGCAGTAGTTGGCGCAATGAAAAAGAATCCGGATGCACTGGGCTCGTACATCGGTTTGAGTGCGTTGCCATCTTCACAAGGTCTGTATGGATTTGTGGGATATTTCATGATGCAACCGTTCCTGACTCCGGATATCTCATTCCTGACCGCTACAGCCGTATTTGCCGCAGGTTTGGTATTAGGATTCTCCGGACTTATTTCGGCAATCCGTCAAGGACAAGTATGCGCAAACGGTATTGCTGCCATTGGTGCCGGCCATAATGCTTTCGGTTCGACAATGGTCATGGCTGTATTCCCTGAATTGTATGCCATCTTGGGCTTGTTGGTAACTATTCTGATCAGTACAAGCTTGTCGGCATAAGCATTCCCGAGTTTTTTATTAAGAGCCTGTTTGAATTTCTGCTGGATAAAATGGTAAAGTGGAAATTTGGACAGGCTCTTAATTGTAAATGGCAGGAGTAATCAAGTGCAATCTCATCTTTGGCAGAGTTGGTTCGGGAAATTTTAGAGAGTATGGGGTGAGAATCCGGAAATTATTGTATCTTTAGCCTCCAAATGTCAAAAATAGAAACAGATGCAACAAGTTGAACATACTTTATTGCCGGCGGAATGGTTTCCGCAAAGCGCAGTGCAACTTACCTGGCCGCACGCCGGGACAGACTGGGCGCCTATTTTGGATGAGGTGATTCCTTGCTTTGTCTCGATTGCGAAAGAGATTATGAAACGGGAAAAACTGGTGGTGGTTTGTCCGGATACCTTGGAGGTGAAAGAACAATTGGGCGTATTTGATGAAGAACGTGTCCGTTTTGTTGAGCTTCCGACTAACGATACGTGGGCACGTGATCATGGAGGTATTTCGGTGTTTGACCCATTAGGAATGATGGTTTATGATTTTGTTTTTAATGGCTGGGGGATGAAGTTTGCTGCCAATAAGGATAATTTGATTACTCGCAATCTGTATCAGGCGGGTGTGTTTGCCGAGGAGATTCAATTGGTGAATATGGCTCCGTTTATCTTGGAAGGCGGAAGTATTGAGTCGGATGGCCAAGGAACGTTGATGGCAACGGCCGAGTGCCTGTTGTCGGTCAACCGCAATGAATACCTGCAACGCGAGGAGATCGAACATTATTTGAAAGATGTCTTTGGCGTGAAACGGATTCTATGGATAGAAAATGGCTATTTGGCGGGAGACGATACGGATAGTCATGTCGATACGTTAGCTCGTTTTTGTAGTGAAGATACCATTGCCTACGTGAAATGTGAGGATGAATCAGACGAACATTATGATGAATTGTTGGCCATGGAAGAGGAAATCAAGGCGTTCCGGCAAGAGAATGGCGATCCTTATCGGTTGATATCTTTACCTATGGCGGATGAAATCGTTTGGGAGGGCGAACGCTTGCCGGCTACTTACGCTAATTTCTTGATTATGAACGGTGCGGTTCTGCTTCCTTTTTATAATTCCCCGAAAGATGAACAGGCGCGGAAAGCCCTGCAAATGGCTTTTCCTGATCGTGAAGTCGTGGGCATAAATTGTTTGCCTTTAATAAAACAACATGGTTCATTGCATTGCGTGACGATGCAATATCCAGAAGGATATGTTCGTTGACAAGGAGATAAGAGGGTAGCCTCGTCAACTAAAGCCTTTGTCAACTATAAACTTAAAAACTCAAAAGCTCAAATGAAAGTAGGATTAATTCAACAAAAAAATAGTGCAGATATAGAATCAAATATCTGTAAGTTGCAAGCTAATATCCGTGTAGCAGCTCAGCAGGGTGCAGAGTTGATAGTATTACAGGAATTGCATAACGGACTTTATTTTTGCCAAACGGAGAATACCGCGTTGTTTGACCAAGCGGAACCGATTCCGGGGCCTTCGACCGAATCATTCGGACGATTGGCCAAGGAGTTGGGGGTAGTCATCGTGCTCTCGCTTTTCGAACGCCGGGCTCCCGGATTGTATCACAATACGGCTGTTGTGTTGGAGAAAGACGGAACAATTGCGGGTAAGTATCGGAAAATGCATATTCCGGATGATCCTGCTTATTATGAGAAATTTTATTTCACTCCCGGTGATTTAGGTTTTGAACCGATCGATACCTCCGTTGGGCGATTAGGCGTATTGGTGTGCTGGGACCAGTGGTATCCAGAAGCAGCCCGTTTGATGGCCATGCGGGGAGCGGAGATGCTGATTTATCCTACGGCAATAGGATGGGAAAGTTCGGATACGGAAGAGGAAAAAAATCGGCAGCTGGGGGCGTGGATTACGGTGCAACGAGGTCATGCCGTAGCTAACGGAATTCCGGTGATTACCGTAAATCGTACAGGACTTGAACCAGATCCTTCGGGACAGACAAATGGTATTCAGTTTTGGGGAAATAGTTTTGTGGCAGGGCCGCAAGGGGAATTATTGACCGAATTTACCAACGATCAGGAGGAGGTACGTGTGGTCGAGATTGATAAGATGCGAAGTGAACAGGTACGCCGTTGGTGGCCTTTCTTCCGGGATCGCCGCATCGATGCCTTCGATGGATTGACAAAACGATTTTTAACCGAATAAATTAGGCAAGGCAGGTCCGGGATATATCGTTCCGGCCTGTCCGTGATGTAGAAAAGAAATATTTTCTTTATCTTTGTGCATGAAATAGGACAGCATGAAGAATTTTATACAGTATAGTTTATATCTTGTAATAGGATTGCTTCTCTTAAGCGGCTGCAGTACTACGAAATACGTTCCAGACAACCAATATCTTTTAGACAAGGTCGAAATCGTGTCGGATAACGATGCGTTCAAGTCTTCGGAGTTGCGTGATTATCTCCATCAACGGCCAAACTTCAAAGTATTTGGTTTGATGAAATGGCAATTGTATGTCTATAACTGGTCAGGACGCAATGAGAAGCGCTGGGTTAACAAACAGCTCCGGAGGATGGGGGAACCTCCGGTTATTATGGATACGACTCTTATCACCCAGTCGGAAGCGGAGCTGGAGCGTTTCCTGATTAATAAAGGATATATTCATGCGGAAGTGACGCATGCGATTGATACATCGCGTGCCAAGAAGGCATCTGTTACTTATTATGTGTCACCTAAAGATCCTTACCGGATTCGGAATTACCGGATGTCGCTTTATGATAAAAAGATAGATAGTATCGCACATATCCAGCCGCGTAAACGTTCTTGGTTAGCTTCAGCCTTCCATCCTACGGATGTGTCTTATATTCCTTTAGTAAAAGATGGAGATTTGTTTGATCGTGATGTATTGGACAAAGAGCGTGGACGTATCACCTCATTGGTGAGGCGGCGGGGCTATTATGCGTTTAACCGGGATAATCTGACTTATTTGGCCGATAGCTCTTTTAATGCGAATGCGGTAGAGGTGGAGATGCTCCTTAAGCCTTATCGGCGTTTGATGCCCGATGGCAGTATCCGCGAAGAGAATCACCGGCCCTATTACATAGATAAGGTATCGATTTTGGCGGATTATGATCCGTTACGTTCGGAAAGTCAGAATGCATTGAATCTGACCGATACGCTATGGGTTGGAGATATAGCCGTTGTCTATGGAAGTTCTGGGCATTATATACGTCCTTCTATATTGGCGAAGAGTCTTTATCTTACTCCCGGACGATTGTATAATGAGCGAAGTGTGGAGCAGACCTATTCCTCTTTGTCCCGTTTGCGTGCGTTGAAGAATATCAATATCCGTTTTACCGAGCGGGAAGTAGGAGATTCATTGAAGTTAGATTGTTCAGTATTGATGACCCCAACCAAATTGCAGGGTTTCGGGGTAGACCTTGAAGGGACCAACTCGGCCGGTGATTTGGGATTTGCCAGTAGCGTGAATTACCAACACCGCAATTTGTTTAAGGGCTCGGAGGCATTCATGATAAAATTCCGTGGCGCTTACGAGGCATTAGGGTCGAACGAGCAGAGTTTTGAAGGCGATTATTGGGAATTCGGGGCAGAGACCGGTATCACTTTTCCTCGTTTCCTGTTTCCTTTCGTAAGTGATGCTTTCAAGCGGCGTTTGCGAGCGACTACTGAGTTTAAGGTAGGTTACAGCTTTCAGACTCGTCCGGAATATCAGCGGGCATTGCTGTCGGGTGGATGGAGTTATATCTGGCAACAACGCTTCAATGCGCAGGGACGCCATGTGTTTAAACTGGTCGATATCGACTATGTGCATCTTCCTAAGATAGACAGTGAATTTGCAGAAAGTCTTCCAGAATCGACTCGCCAGTATAATTTTACGGATCAATTTATCTTTGGAATGGGGTATACATATTCTTTTAGCAATTATACTCCTCAGGAGAAAAACCGCAATACACATTCACTCCGCGTTTCGGTTGAAGCTGCTGGTAATTTACTGTATGGTATATCCAAGATAACCAAGGCCGGGCGTAACTCTGCCGGGATGTATGAATTGTTTGGCATTCCGTATGCGCAGTTCACAAAAGTAGATGTGGATTTCAGTAAAAGTATAACGATTGATCCGCGTAATAAGGTAGCCTATCGCATAGGTGTGGGTGTTGGTTATCCGTATGGAAATATGTCGAAACTGCCCTTTGAGCGGAGTTATTTCTCGGGAGGAGCCAATAGTGTACGTGGATGGTCGGTCCGCTCGTTGGGGCCGGGAAGTATGGAAGAAGAATACGCCGGTTCGTTTGCGGATCAGGTAGGGGATATCCGTCTCGACCTCAGTATCGAATATCGAACGAAGCTCTTCTGGAAATTTGAGGCGGCCGCATTTGTTGATGCCGGGAATATCTGGTTATTTCATGAAGATGCGGATCATCCTCAGGCGAATTTCGACTTCTCTCGTTTCTACAAAGAAATCGCTGTATCTTACGGATTAGGCCTCCGATTGGATTTCGACTTTTTCCTACTGCGTTTCGATATGGGCATGAAGGCTTATAATCCGCAGAAACGGGGAAGTGAACGCTGGGCAATAAAGAATCCGAACTTCGGCGATAATTTCGCTTGGCATTTTGCCGTCGGTTATCCTTTCTGAGGATTATTCTTCCCCTTTCAACGCAGGCAGACTGATATGGTATTTTACGGCTATCACCCGGGTAAGAAATACGGAAACTGCTGCGATGAATTGTGTCAATGCCAAGGGCAATCCGGCAAGGTCACAGAAATAATAGATGAATCCCCCGAGCACACACGCCAGCGCGTAGATGTCTTTTCGGAAAATAAGCGGTTCCTCATTAATCAATATGTCACGCATCATGCCTCCGAATGCTCCCGTAATTGTCCCCATTACAATAGCTACCCAGAAAGGAAATCCGAAATCGATGGCTTTGGCTATTCCCACAATAGCAAATAGGCCTAAACCGATAGCGTCAAATATAAAGAATGTGTTGTTTAAGCGAATGACATACTTGCGGAAGATGAGAACAAACAGCAGGGCAAGTCCTGAAATGATCAGGTAGGAGGATTGTTGCATCCAAAAAGGGGTGGCATTAAGCAGGATATCCCGGATGGTACCTCCACCTACAGCCGTTACTACTCCCACGACATAAGCTCCGAACCAATCAAATTTCTTTGCCGATGCCAAACGTATGCCACTGATGGCAAAGGCGAAAGTACCCAGATAGTCACACAAAGTAATGAAATCAATCATCTGATTTTTTTGCGGACAAAGATAATACAAAAATGTGAGCTTTTTTTGTAGCTTTGCAAACGTTATTAAGTATCTCACATTATTTATATGTAAAGATTATGCGAAAAATACAGTATTTATTTATGGCTTTGGCTGTATGTGCCTTGTTCGGTTGCCCGATGTCGGCCGAGACGGAGGTAACCTCCGGTGTCAAAAACGGAGTTGAAGCAAGTACGGGGGCGGAAGGAAAGGTCGTGCATATTACGAAAGCTGATTTTCTGGCCAAAGTCTTCAACTACGAGAAAAGTCCGAATCAATGGGTTTACGAGGGAGATAAGCCTTGTATCGTAGATTTTTATGCAGATTGGTGTGGCCCTTGCCGTATGGTTTC
>DWYO01000293.1 GCA_019118725.1 Candidatus Parabacteroides intestinavium
TAAATTTGTTTCCGGTCTTTTTCCCCGTTCTTATTCGTCACATAGCCCGCTATGCTCCTCATAAGAACAACTGAAAATCCTCGAAAACATTCTTTACAAAAAGCTGGAATAAATTCCAAACAGCTTCTAAGATTTTGTCATGTTGACTTATCAATATCAGACATAAAATGACAAGCCAAACAACATCCCATCGCTTAGCCTTCTGCAAAAATATTGCTCATTGAATAAGATTTCGTATCTTTGCGCATCATAAATATAAATCAGGAAGAAAATGGCATCTAAGATAACCAAAGGTATATTGATTGTGTTCTGGACATTGTTCGCATTAGGCGTGGTAGCCGTATATGTATTGTTTGCCTCCATAGCCAACGGCTCAATCGGATACATGCCTCCGGTAGAAGATTTGGAAAACCCGATAGACAAATACGCCTCGCAGGTGATTTCGTCAGACGGGAAGACATTGGGAAGCTATGCCCATAGCACGGACAACCGCATATTTGTCACCTATGATGACCTCTCACCCGATCTGGTAAAAGCCCTGATAGCCACCGAGGATATCCGTTTTGCCGAACATAGCGGCATCGATGCCATAGGTTTATTCCGGGCCGTCATCAAACGCGGCATCCTGATGCAAAAAAGCGGAGGTGGCGGAAGTACCATTACCCAGCAATTGGCCAAACAGCTTTATTCGCCTAACGCCGAAAATATGATGGAACGTCTTTTCCAAAAACCGATAGAATGGGTCATCGCCGTTCAGTTGGAACGTTATTACACCAAAGAAGAGATTATCAATATGTATCTGAATAAGTTCGACTTCCTTTATAATGCCGTGGGAATCCAGTCGGCTGCATCGGTCTACTTCGGGAAAACGCCTAAAACACTGAACATTGAGGAAGCAGCTACCCTGGTGGGAATGTGTAAGAACCCCTCCTACTTCAATCCGGTACGCCGGAACGAACGGACGCGCGGACGCCGGAATGTGGTGCTCGACCAAATGCAAAAGGCCGGCTACATCACGCGGGCGGAATGCGACTCCTTGAAAAAGCTCCCGTTGAAACTCCGCTTCCGACGGGTAGACCACAAGGACGGATTAGCTCCCTACTTCCGCGAATTCCTCCGCATGACCCTGACCGCCAAGAAACCGAACCGCAAGAATTATGCCTCTTGGCAAGCCCAAAAATTTGAAGAGGACTCCATCGCGTGGGAAAATGACCCGCTTTATGGCTGGTGTAACAAGAACAAACGTGCGGACGGAGAGTTCTACAATCTTTATACAGATGGCCTGAAGATTTATACTACCATCGACTCACGGATGCAACAATATGCCGAAGAGGCTGTACGCGAACACGTAGGCGAATACCTCCAACCTCAGTTTTTCAAAGAGAAAAAGGGGCGTAGCTATGCGCCTTTCTCCAAAGATTTACGCCCGGGCGAGGTGGATACCATTCTGATGCGTGCCATGCATCAGACCGACCGGTACCGCTCCATGAAGAAAAGCGGCATGAAAGAGGCGGAAATCCGCAAGGTATTCGAGAAACCCGTCGACATGCGCGTCTATACTTGGAACGGCCCGGTAGATACGCTGATGTCTCCGTGGGACTCCATCCGTTATCACAAGAGCTTCCTGCGTTCGGCCTTCATGTCGATGGACTCGCACACCGGACAGGTCAAGGCATACGTGGGCGGTATTGACTATAATTATTTCCAATACGATATGATCAATGGCGGAAGGCGCCAGATCGGTTCGACCATCAAGCCTTACCTCTACTCGCTGGCCATGATTGAAGGTATCAGTCCATGCGATGAGATGCTGCATGTGCAACAACAATTGACGGACGAGAACGGAAAGCTTTGGATTCCACGCAACTCCAACAAGAAACGTATCGGCGAGATGGTCAGCATCCAATGGGGATTGCAAAACTCGGACAACTGGGTAACCGCCTACCTGATGGGCCAGCTCTCTCCCTATACCTTTGTACGTCTGCTCCATTCATTCGGTTTGCAGGGGCATATCGACCCCGTAGTATCGGTATGCCTGGGTACTCCGGACGTATCGGTCGGCGAGATGGTCAGTGCCTACTCTACATTCCCCAACAAAGGAATCCGTGTCAAGCCTCTATATGTGACGCGCATCGAAGATGCCTACGGCAATACGATAGCCAACTTCACCCCGCAAATGAACGAAGTGCTTACGGAAGATGCGGCCTACAAGATGCTTCACATGCTGAAAAGCGTGATTGACGGAGGAACAGGATCGCGCATCCGGAACCGGTATCACATTACGGCTCCGATGGGAGGAAAAACCGGAACGACTCAAAACAACTCCGATGCTTGGTTCATGGGATTCACTCCGCGGCTCGTATCGGGATGCTGGGTAGGTGGCGAAGAACGTTCCATCCATTTCGACCAGATGGCATGGGGACAAGGCGCAGCATCGGCACTTCCTATCTACGGTTTATTCATGCAAAAAGTCTATGCAGACAAGTCGCTGGGCTATTCGGAAGAAGAGGATTTCGAGATTCCGGAAGAATATGCGGATCCTTGCGCTAACAAATCGTCAGAGAAAACAGTCACCGAAGAGGAAAATTATTCGGGTGGAATAGACAAAATGTTCGAATAAGTCATTATATTTGCCATTAAGTTTTTTAGCTTATTAGTTTTTCAGTTTATCGGTCAAGGCAGAGCAAAACTTATGAACTCACAAACTAAAAAACG
>DWYO01000294.1 GCA_019118725.1 Candidatus Parabacteroides intestinavium
AAGATATTTTACTACATTTGTTTCCCGATTTAGAATTTAGCTGACTCACTAAGAAAACGAAAACGAATGAGAAGATTGATTGTATGGCTTGCGTTACAGGTGTTCGCTTTGTCTGCATTGGCTCAGATAAATACAGATCGAGTATTGGCCATCGGACGCAATGCCTTGTATTTTGAGGATTATGTGCTCTCTATTCAATATTTCAATCAGGTGATCCGCTCTAAGCCCTGGTTGGCAGAACCCTATTTTTTCCGGGCTGTAGCTAAAATTAATTTGGAAGATTATCAAGGAGCGGAAGAGGATTGTACTGCCTGTATTGAGCGGAATCCCTTTTTAGCTCAAGCTTATTATGCGCGGGGTATCGCACGGCAGAGTCTGGAAGACTACGATGGGGCAATTGCGGATTATGAAAAAGGGTTGGAGTTCAGGCAGGATGACCGGCAGATGATGGTGAATGAGGCGGTCGCTTATATCCAGAAAGCCGATTATGACGGAGCGGAAAAGGTGTTTGAGAAACTGATAGCCGCTCATCCTAAATATTCGATGAGTTATCTTTCGCGAGGGGCGATGTACTTGGAAAAGGGGGACACGGCGAAGGCTCTGGCGGATTATGACAAGGCTATCGGGCTGGATCCTTATTATGCACCGGCATACGGGAATCGGGCCATATTGTATTATCAGACAAAAGACTTTGATAAGGCATTGGCTGATTTGAACGAGGCTATCCGGTTGGATCCGCGTGAGAGTGGCTATTTTATCAATCGGGGATTGGTCCGTTATCAGAAGAATAACCTGCGTGGTGCGATGGCGGATTACGACCAGGTCATCAGCATGGATAAAGAGAACCTGATAGCTCGCTTCAATCGCGGATTGCTTCGCTTTCAGGTAGGAGACAATAACCGTGCGATAGAAGACTTTGATGTGGTACTGCAACTGGAACCGGACAATTATATGGCTTATTACAATCGGGCTTTATTGCGTTATGAAACCGGTGATTACCGAGGAGCGGTGTCTGATTATGATATAGTGCTGAATGAATATCCTAATTTCTTGCCGGGATATTATAGCCGTGCCGAAGCTAAAAAGAAAATGCATGATAATGCGGGTGCAGATCGTGACGTATGGACGGCTTATCGGAAAGAAGAGCAGATGAAAAAAGACCGGGCAGCAGGCAAGTCTACGACCTCTTCGTCTAACAATACGGCGGATAACGGAGGCTCCTCTTCGTCGGAAGAAGAAAATACCCGTGAGCGTTCGGATAAGAACATTGATAAGTTTAATCGACTGGTCGTTTATGATAAAGAAGAGGAGCGCCGGAGCAAGTACCAGAATGAAGTGCGTGGGCGTGTGCAGGATCGCAATGTCCGTGTCGATTTAGAGCCTGAGTTTGTGTTGACATTCTATGAAAAACCGGATGCGGTCAAGAAACAGTTGTATTACAGTCGGATGGTGGACGACTTCAATCAGCAAATGGTGCTGAAGATGAAGTTGCTGATCACCAATGAGGAAGCTGCACTCAACGAAGATCAAATTGCGGATCATTTCGCTTCTATTGATGATTATTCGGCACGCATAGGCAGAAATCCAGCTGATGTGAACGCTTATCTAGGACGTGCTATTGATTATATGTTGGTGCAGGACTTCGCTTCGGCGATAAAGGATTATAGTAAGGTGATTGAGTTAGATCCCAATTCCGTGATCGCCTATTTTAACCGTGCCGTGGTTCGTTATAAGCAGATGCGGTATGAAGATTCGAACCGAAAAGCGGAGATTCTGGATATGCCGGCATCTTCATCTATGACGATGAATTTTACCTTCGGAGGGAAAACTCAGCGGATAACGACACAAACTAAACCGAATATGGCGGATACTCAGGATAAGGAGCGGGCTTATAATCATGAATTAATTACACGTGATTATGATATGGCTATCAAAGTCAATCCGGAATTTGTATATGCTTATTTCAATCGGGCTAATCTTCGTTGTGCATTACGGGATTATCGTGCGGCCATACTGGATTATACGGAAGCTATCGAGCGTGATCCGGAATTTGCCGAGGCTTATTTCAACAGAGGCCTGGCACGTTTGTCTCAAGGAGATACCAAGCGGGGTATAGCAGATTTGAGCAAGGCCGGTGAGTTAGGTATTGTGAATGCTTATAGTATTATCAAGCGTATGATGCAATGATAGGTAATAAGGCTCCGAAAGCGTATAGCCTGAAGCCGTGTCAACTTTAAAATTAAAAATATATGGTAATTTTGAAAAAATGGGTGTTGCTCGTGGTGGCTCTTGTAGCGGGAATAATGTCCGGATGGGCAAAAGAGCCTCTAAAAGCTTTGGTAGTTACCGGACAGAACAACCATAACTGGCAGGTAAGCCATTTGGCTATTCAGCAAATTTTGGAAAATTCGGGGTTGTTTGATGTGGATTTTGCCATCTCTCCAGCGAAGGGTGAGGATATGTCGTCTTTTATAGTGGATTTTTCGCCTTACCAGGTCGTTATCTTGGATTATAATGGCGATAAATGGCCGGAAGAAACCAATCGCCGTTTTCTGGATTATGTGAAAAAAGGTGGAGGTGTGGTGATTTATCATGCGGCAAACAATTCTTTCCCGGATTGGAAGGAGTATAACGAGATTTGTGCGTTGGGCGGTTGGGAAGGCCGTGATGAGCATTCCGGTCCTTATGCGTATTGGAAAGACAACCGATTGGTGAAAGATGATTCACCCGGAATCGGAGGATCACATGGAGCTCAGCGGGAATACCCATTGACGGCTCGAAATATCAAACATCCTATCTTGCAAGGACTTCCCGAACGATGGCTGCATGCACAAGATGAGTTATACGATCGGATGCGTGGTCCGGCCAATATCAAAGACCTGTTATTGACTGGCTTAGCTTTGGAGGAAAAGGGCGGTTCCGGACGTGAAGAGCCTTTGGTGTTTACTGTCAATTATGGAAAGGCGCGGATTTTCCATCTTATGTTGGGGCATGCGGGTGAGTCTTTGGAGAACAATCCGGCTATGCAATGCACGGGTTTTCAAGTTTTGCTGTTGCGCGGATCTGAATGGGCGGCCACAGGCCAAGTAACTCAACCGGTCCCGATGGATTTCCCCTCTGCCTCGGCTGTTTCTTATCGGAAGGATTATAAATGATGAAAAGGTGTTAGGCAAATGTGGTTAATTTGTCTCCCCGTCGATCGATTAGTCGGGGTTCTTGATAATTTCACACAAATACCCCAATTTGTAAAAGGCAAAAAGATGGAGGGAAGGATGTTTGCCTGTGAGATTACGGATCAACAACGGTCGGAAGAGCTGGAAAAGAGAGCGAACTACCGTTGTTAATCCGGCTTTATGCAGTTTTTGATAAAAAGCGAGTAACCGGATATGCGCTTGAAGAACATCTATGTGTGGCAATAGGTTATGGATAGACCTCTCAATTTTTTGTAAATAAGCGGATGCTTCATCGGTTGTCTGATGATAAACCGGATTGTCAATATGGTAAATCGGTATTTTGGCCTGTTGCAATTGCAGGCCGAATTGTGCATCTTCGTAACCGAAATGCATATCCTCATCAAATCGGATACATTCAAATACAGTTTTATCGGCAAGGAAACACATGCTGATAAATTTATCATACGGTTTGTCATTTCGCTTCTTTGCCGGGGATTCTTCTACTTGGATGCCATACTTGTAACGCAATTGACACATAGAGGGATTTGATGTCCTCTTGTAAATAAATCCACCGCAAACGATGCTTCCGGGACGGGCTGATTGTATATAATTCATTAAAAATTGAGTATGCACAGGAAAGGTATCAGCATCCATCAATAAAATGTAGGGATATTCAGCTCGGCTTACCAGGAAATTTCGGATGCGGGCCGGTCCAATATTTTGCTTCAGCTCAATATAAGAACAATAGGGCAATTGTTTGATAGAACGATTAACCGCTTTTGCCTGCGAATCGGTAGAAGCATCATCGGCAACAATAATCTCAAACGGGAGGTGTGCTTTTGTTGCTTGTCCATGCATAGCCTGTACCAAGTCAATGCAAATCTGATTATGTGTCGGTATTAAAATAGAAACCATATCTTTGTTTTTTAATTGACGGTGGACTACGCTTAAATTTAATCTTTTTTCAACTCATTATTTGTCAGTTCGGTAATAAGTCGCATAAATTGTTCGGCTTGCTTGCTTCGGGAAAAACGTTCAACGGCTTCACGGTTAGGAACAACAGACGTGAAGCCTTGTTGTTTCCAGATTTGATATTGTTCCTTAATGAAACGGTAGGCCTCCTCTGCGGTTCGTGCACTAGTTCCGGTCCGGGTTTCACGGATGGTCTGTTCCAGATAACTTTCATCGCTACGGACACAGAGAAGCGGTTTCTCGGTAGCCATAGCTTCAAAAAGTTTGGTTGACATGATTCCTTTCGGACCTTTATCATCACATTTGTTGGCAATTTGCAATAAAATACTACTATGATGCAGGATATCCGGAATTTTATCAGCATCGACATACGGGTGATATTCCATATAATTCTCCACATGGTAGATCCGTGCTTCCTGTTCTAATAAACAACGGGAGTGTTCATCAATATACCATACCATGCAGAACTGCTGCGGATCAATATGTTTTTCTTCGTCCAGCTTGCGGACCGCTTCAAACAACGGGCGTGGGTCTCGAATACCTAAACTGAGTATGCGACCGGTATAAGTCAACAGGAAACGGGACGTTTTCGGATGTTCTGGGTAGAACAATTCCGGGTCATATCCATTGTATATCAAACGAACTTTTGGATTATAAGACGCTAAAGTTTGTACATGCCAGGGAGAAACGGTAGTGACGCAGGTAGCTTCTCGCAAAACCCGGTTACGGTTACGAAGCAAATGACGACGGTAAATGCGGACAATTAATTTATCTAACCACCGAAAAGAGTGGAATGGCTTGGATATATATTCATTGCCCGCGTATTGTTCGATGATGTCCCGAAGATCAGCGATAAGCGGGAGATGATGTTTCTTCGCTACATGGAGTGCTGCAGGAAGAGGAAAAGTCCGGTAAGTGCAACATAGGACAGCATCAAAATTCTCTTTTTGCAGAAGCTTATTGGCCACTTTAGCCATTTTTCGGTCTTTGTAGTGGAAGAAGAAATCTAAGAGGAAGATTGTCATCCATTCTATTTTGCGCAGAAAAGTATGCTGGAGATGGAAATATCGAATGTAAGTAACCGGAACATTATTTGCCAGAAAAGCGAACATGTTTTCCAGAATCTCTTCCGTAACAACTACAGGTTGCCATCCGGCACGTTTCATATATTTGCACAGGTATCCCATGCGAGGGGCGAATGCCGGTGGAAACAGGTCACACAAAATCAGGACTCTCTTCATGAAATCAAATCATTTAGTAAGTGCGTGTAAAGTTGTTTGTGATATCCTCCTGTTGCGAAAGAGGTGTTGTGCCACAAAAGGACAATCTCTCCTCCATATTGCCGTGTCTGCTGAAGTAATAGCCGACAATAGGAGAGGGCCTCCTCATAATCCAGTCCCATATAACGGGCGTCACTTAATGTACAGTCCATGATGGTCAGTGGATGTAAGACCAACTGGGTTAATTGCCGGGTGATGGGGTTGATCCATTGGATAGGCCGGCATGTGCCTAAGCGGAACCCGCAAACATCGGCATAGCCCATGGTAAAATCCTCCGTAATACCGGCTTTGATTAGTTTGTCAAAATCTTCCGGTTCCCGGGATCTTAGGTAATGGTTCCTGTTTCGGGTAATATTCTCTAAGTTCCATACATGGTCTAATGTTTCCTTTTCCATGGAAATCAAAGAAGGCCGCTCGCCCGCCTCGTAACTGCTATGCAGACCAAACAAGATCTCTTTGGACTTCAACATAGATATCAGTTGCCTGATACTGTTTTGCCGGATGGAATAATGAGGCTTGTCATATTTGTTTTTTCCTCCTGTTTTAAAAAAGAAAAGCGTATCACACCTTTGGTTGTATACATCCTTCACGAGTTGGTTCTGTTCCAATATCCAAGGGAATGTATAATAAGGATCCTGTTCGACTTCTCCATGAAATAATTTGCAGGCTTTGAAGAAACCGCACCCTTTCACGGTTTCCCGAAGGACATTCCGTATGCTCCGGCAAAAGAACGGAGCATCTACATCATGGGTCAGCCAGATTTTACAGACTTGCGTTTTAGGTTCTGCTATTTTCACATCGGCCTCTCTTAACCAGCTCCGCAATAGTTTTCCGTACTCCTCTACAATAGGACGATGTATAAAACCTGCTTTTACCGGCAAGGACTCTTTTCCGGGGAATCGTCCGTGTATATCTCTTACTTCGCGGCGTTGTATCTCTTCATAGCGTGTCAGCAAAAAGTAACTGCTTGCAAGGATATCCGCATAAATGACCAATGTGTCTTC
>DWYO01000295.1 GCA_019118725.1 Candidatus Parabacteroides intestinavium
CAAAAACAAGCTGTTATTTCAACTCCTTTTTTATTGGCAAAAAGAGGATATCTGATGAGAGTGATTCAAGGTTTGATGTTGGTTTCCCTGTTTTTATTGGGGGCTTGCCGTTCTACCAAAAAGGTGATTTATCTGCAGGATGTCGATCCTTTAAAGCAGCAAGAGATTGAACAAAAATATGAGGTGATCATTCATAAAGATGATTTGCTGGCAATTATGGTAAACAGTAAGAATCCGGAGTTGGCCGTTCCGTTCAATATGCCTATGGTAACGTATGAGCTGGGACGGGAAACGTCCGGCCAATATCGTGTGCTGGGCTATTTGGTGGATGCGGAAGGCTATATCGATTTCCCTATCTTGGGTAAAATTCATGTAGAGGGGCTGACTCGTTTGCAGTTGACCGACTTGATCAAGCAGCGGCTGATAGACGAAGATTTGATTAAGGATCCGATTGTAACCGTACAGTTCCTGAATTTCAAAATATCGGTCATGGGAGAAGTGGCCCGACCCGGAAGTTTTGAAATCTCCGGAGACCGCATTACGTTGCTGGAGGCGTTGAGTATGGCAGGGGATCTGACGATTTACGGACGGCGTGACCGGGTGGCTGTAATCCGGGAGAAAGATGGCAAGCGGACAATTCTTTTCCATGATTTGCGCTCTGCGGAGATTTTCAATTCGCCTTGCTATTATTTGCAGCAGAATGATATTGTATATGTCGAACCCAACAAGGCCAAGGCGGGGCAGAGTGGCATCAACCAGAATAATTCGGTGAGTGTCTGGCTGTCGGTAGTGTCTGTATTGGCTACGGTTGCTTCGCTGATAGTGACTTTGACGCGCAATTAATATGTTTTATTTTTCCTTGAAAAAAAGGCTCCTGAAAACGGGGTTGCTGATGGGCATGACGGACGTTCATGCCCATCTTCTTCCAGGGGTGGACGATGGCATCCGGACATTCGAAGAGGCGGAAGAGGCGGTGCGCAGTCTGGAACAGTTGGGGGTACAACGTATGGTACTTACTCCGCATGTCATGGAGGATTACCCAACTAATAGCGCCGGCGGTCTGAAGCAACGTTTTGCGGAATTTACCAAGTCGATCAAAAGCGGAATACGTTTTTCGCTTGCTGCAGAATACATGCTGGATGCCGCTTTTACCCGACACCTGGAAGAAGGTGTTTTGTTGTTGGGGGATAATCGCCTGTTGGTGGAGACCTCCTACCTATCCGGACCTTCAGACTTGAAGGAGATTTTGTACGGGCTTTCGCTAAAGGGGTATGTTCCGATGATAGCCCATCCGGAGCGTTATTTGTATCTGCCGGACGAAGCGATTGAAGAGCTGGTGAATTTGGGGTATGAACTTCAGCTGAACCTGCCTTCACTGGCGGGCCTTTACGGAAAGGAGGTCAAGAAACGTGCCGGAACGTTTTTGGCAAAAGGATTATATACCTATTTAGGTTCTGATTTCCATCGGTTATCACTTTACAGACATTGTATAGAAAAAATAGAAGTGAGTGGTAAACAGATAAAACAACTGGAAAGACTGTTGGAAAACAATATACATTTAATGGAAAACCATTAAGCGAGCGGTTGGAGCAATAAAAAACAGCATGTGCAGTCAGGTAAACCTGATTTTGCACATGCTGTTTTTGTTTTAGAGGTATGGGAGTCTTATCCTAAGAATCCTAACAATATACCGGCAGCTACAGCTGAGCCGATTACACCGGCTACGTTCGGGCCCATGGCATGCATTAACAGATAGTTGGTCGGGTCGTATTCCAAACCTACAATCTGAGAGATACGGGCTGAGTCAGGTACAGCAGATACTCCGGCGTTACCAATCAACGGATTGATCTTGTTGTCTTTCTTCAAGAACAAGTTGAAGAACTTCACGAACAAGACACCTGCGCACGTTGCAATGACGAATGACAAGGCACCCAGACCGAAGATCTTGATCGAGTTGATGGTCAAGAACTGAGTTGCCTGTGTAGAAGCACCTACGGTGATACCTAACAACATGGTGATTACATCAATCAGCGGTCCCCGGGCTGTTTCAGCCAAACGGCGAGTCACACCACTTTCCTTACACAAGTTACCGAAGAACAACATTCCCAACAATGGCAGACCGGACGGAACCAAGAATGCAGTCAGCAACAGACCGGCAATCGGGAATATGATCTTTTCAGTCTGTGAAACGACTCTCGGTGGTTTCATGCGGATCAGACGCTCTTTCTTGGTCGTCAATAAACGCATGAACGGAGGTTGGATAATCGGAACTAACGCCATATAGGAGTAGGCCGAAACGGCAATCGCGCCCATCAGGTTGGGAGCCAATTTAGAAGACAAGAAGATAGCGGTAGGACCGTCAGCACCACCGATGATACCAATAGCACCGGCTTGGCTCGGGTCGAACCCCATTTGCAAAGCGATGATATAAGCTCCGAAGATACCGAACTGAGCCGCAGCTCCGATAAGCAGCAATTTCGGATTGGATATCAATGCCGAGAAATCCGTCATGGCCCCGATCCCCAAAAATATCAATGGCGGGTACCATCCTTGCTTCACACCCTGATAAAGGATATTAAACACTGACCCTTCTTCGTAGATACCTAATTGCAGTCCGGCATCTTTGAACGGAATGTTACCAATCAAAATACCGAAACCGATCGGAATCAGAAGCATGGGTTCGAACTCATACTTAATCGCCAGGAAAATAAACAGCAGACCGACCAGCAACATGATAAAATGCCCTGGGGTTGCGTTGGCGAATCCGGTGTAGGAGAGGAACACTTGGATGTTTTCCGCCAAAAACTGCGTAAAACTTTCGTGTGCTACTCCCGCTTGTAATAATATAGATGATAGCATAATATTAACCGATTACGACGAGGTCAGCACCTTCCAGCACAGAATCGCCTTTGTTTACTTTAATTTCTATAATCTTACCATCACGATCGGCATTGATCGTGTTTTCCATCTTCATGGCTTCTAAGATCAGAATCTTCTGACCGCGTTTTACGGTGTCACCGACTTTGCAATCAATGCTCAGGATAACACCTGGCAGTGGTGATTTTACGGCACCTGCTACGCTTGGTGTTGACGGACGAGATACGACCGGATCACCGGCAGCTGTAGTCGGAGCCTGTGCCGGACGTTTGATGGATACAATTTGCTTCTTTGCCGGTTTCTCCATCTTTACGTGATAGGGAGTTCCGTTTACTTCTACATCTGCCTCATCATCAACGATTGAGTTGATGTGTACTTTATATACGTTTCCGTTAATGGTATATTTAAAACTTTTCATTCTTGAATCTGATTAAAAGAGATGATTACTTTTTTAGAATAGGAGTTTGGCGCAAGCCATAAATTTTGGAACTCCAGGGTGAATATCTGCGTTGAACTTTGCGAATCGTGAGCACGGTATTTTCGATATCGTGGTTATCATCACTGATTTCATACAATGCCATAGAGATGGCAGCAAATATTTCGCCCGATTCCTGACCGGCATTGGCGGATACCGTTTTACCCGTAACCGCAGCAGCTTTTTGTGCACGGCGTTGGCTTGCCCGGATAGAAGCATTACCGATTTGTTTAAAGATGATATACAATATGAACAAACCGCAGAACACAACAGCCATGGCCGTGATGGTCATACCGATACCCCATGAGTCATTTATCTGGAAGTTCTCGATTTTCTCGTTGCTGTCTAATGTGACATTGTTCGTGCTGGGGGTAACTTTCGGCAGAACGCCCCAGGTGCCTGTTCCGTCCATGTCCAGACCACAGCTGACATCAGCTTTTTGTCCGGCCGGAATGGTGATTTCATCGATCAGCGTCTTTCCATCCGAATCGTATAAAGCAATATAGTTGTCTTTATCCGGTTCTAAGGTGAAGTTCAGATGAAATGTCCCACGATCTTTCATGTCGTCAGCCCAAAATAAAGTATGCTGGTATGGAGGAATCTTGGTCAGGACATCTCCCTTCGGAATCATATATTTCGTCGGGTTGTTTTTGTCGTTGGTCAAGAAGCATCCGCCTAAATCCACAGTACCTGCCGAATTATTGAACAATTCGATCCATGGGTGACGCATTCCATAGTCATCCATGAAGTTCTCTTCATTGATGACTAACACTTCATTTATTCTGACGGAAGTGGTTAATTGTGCTTTAGCTCCGAAGGTGAAGAAGAGCATCAAGAACAACAACATTCCGAATTTTTTATTTGTCATATACATTCGTTTTTTAAGATTACAGAGGCAGGTTATCATGTTTCTTAGCCGGGTTGCTCAACTTCTTGGTCTGCAACTGTTGCAAAGCACGGATAATGCGGAAACGAGTGTTTCTCGGTTCGATTACGTCATCAATGTATCCGTATTGAGCTGCATTATACGGGTTGGCAAAGGCTTTCTTGTATTCCTCTTCGCGTGCAGCGGCGCAGGCTTTCGGATCTTCAGCAGCGGCCACTTCTTTCGCAAAGATGATTTCAACCGC
This sequence comes from Candidatus Parabacteroides intestinavium, assembly GCA_019118725.1. Taxonomy (GTDB): domain Bacteria; phylum Bacteroidota; class Bacteroidia; order Bacteroidales; family Tannerellaceae; genus Parabacteroides; species Parabacteroides intestinavium. Next base: position 4,483 of record DWYO01000295.1, read on the forward strand.
TCCGCTCGGGCCCATTACAGCGATTTCGGCTGTCGGCCAAGCATAGTTCATATCTCCACGCAGATGTTTAGAGCTCATCACGCAATAAGCTCCTCCGTATGATTTGCGTAACGTTACAGTTACCTTAGGTACAGTAGCTTCACCGTAAGCGAACAGCAGTTTAGCGCCATGCAGGATTACGCCGTTATATTCCTGTCCGGTACCCGGCAAGAATCCCGGAACATCAACCAATGTAACCAACGGGATGTTGAAGGCATCGCAGAAACGGACAAAGCGGGCTCCTTTACGTGAAGCATTGCTGTCCAGACAACCTGCCATGACTTTGGGCTGGTTGGCTACGATACCTACGGCTTGTCCGTTGAAGCGGGCGAAGCCGACAATTATATTTTTCGCATAATCAGCGTGTACTTCCAGAAATTCATTATTATCTACGATAGTGCCGATTACCTCATACATGTCGTATGCCTGATTGGGATTGTCCGGAATAATTTCGTTCAGATTGTCATCCAAGCGGTCAATCGGATCTTTGCATTCAATCATCGGCGTTTCTTCCAGGTTGTTCTGTGGCAGATAGCTTAACAACTGGCGAATCAACTTCAGTCCGTCTTCTTCTGTATCTACAGCAAAATGGGCTACACCTGATTTAGTAGAGTGTACGCTGGCTCCGCCTAATTGTTCTTGGGTAACATCTTCACCGGTAACGGTCTTTACTACTTTCGGGCCGGTCAGGAACATATAGCTTGTTCCGCGTGTCATGATGTTGAAATCGGTCAGTGCCGGAGAATAAACCGCCCCCCCTGCACAAGGGCCGAAGATACCGGAAATCTGGGGAATTACGCCGGAAGCTAAAATATTACGTTGGAAAATTTCCGCATAACCGGCCAAGGCATTCACGCCTTCCTGAATACGTGCTCCACCCGAATCGTTCAGTCCGATAACCGGAGCACCCATCTTCATGGCCATATCCATGACCTTGCAAATCTTTGAAGCCAGCATTTCAGACAATGCACCGCCAAATACGGTGAAGTCTTGAGCATATACATACACTAAACGGCCATCAATCGTACCATAACCGGTTACGATACCATCTCCCAAAAATTTTGTTTTGTCAATGCCGAAGTTTGTGCAGCGGTGCTTTACAAACATATCGATCTCTTCAAAACTACCTTCGTCTAATAGCATGGCGATACGTTCACGTGCCGTATATTTGCCTTTTTTGTGTTGAGATTCGATTCTCTTTTCGCCACCGCCTAAACGTGCTTGTTCGCGCAAAGCGATAAGCTCTTTTACTTTTTCAAGCTGATTACTCATTGTATTATGATTTGTTGTTAGTAATGTTTTTTAATGAATAATGAAGAGTTAAGCATGAAGAAACAAAAGCATGGATCATAAGACGTTTACCTGATTCTTCATTCTTAATTCTTCATTACAGATTTATTCTTTACCCGGCATACAAAGCTCGGTTAATACGCTGCAAGTCGATTTCGGATGCATGAATGCGATATCCAGACCTTCAGCACCTCGGCGAGGAGCCTTGTCGATCAGTCGGATGCCTTTGGATTCGGCTTCGTCCAGGCAAGCTTGTACGTCAGGAGTCGCAAATGCGATATGGTGGATACCTTCGCCTTTCTTTTCAATAAATTTAGCGATAGTACTGTCTTCGCTTGTCGGTTCCAGGAGTTCCAATTTAGTCTGGCCAATCTTGAAAAAAGCTGTTTTTACTTTCTGGTCTGCTACTTCTTCAATGCTATAGCATTTCAAACCTAAAACGCCTTCGTAGTAAGGCAGACATGCTTCAATGCTTTTTACAGCAATACCTAAATGTTCAATGTGTGTAAGTTCCATTGTGTTTAGAATTTATAAGTTTATATTTTTAGTTTTTTATTATGCTTCTT
>DWYO01000296.1 GCA_019118725.1 Candidatus Parabacteroides intestinavium
CTTTTACTGCATAGGATTGAGGATCTCTGACACAATAATCCTTGAAGAAATATTCCTTTATGCACACAGGAACTTCAGTCCTCATCGCTCCCAAAGAGCCTTTAACCTCGGTAAACCATACACCTTTATAGGTTATACCAAATCCACCTTGGCCTATAACTTGTGTAAGTCTATATTTTCCTTGTTGAAGTAAATATCCGTCAGGCAAATTCATACAGCAACTTCATATTCCTGTTTTAACTTGCCAAAGTTACATCATTTAGACAAAAGAATAAAGAAATGTCAGAACATTTTGCGCAAAACTTCCATTTTTTTGTATTGACTCAACAGGCACCAGATAAAAAGAGAAATTATCTTTACTGTTTTTCAGACACTTATCCACAATCTGTTCTTTTATTGCCTCCATAGGATTCTGTTCGGAAAGCAGGTTTTCCAGGTCTTTGTCCGACCAGCTCTCCACCACCCCATCCGTACACATCAAAAACACATCTCCAGGTTCTATATCGGTCAGTATCTCGACATCCGCCTCTACCGAATGCCGGCTCCCTTGAATAGCCCGCAAGATGACATGCTTCTGAGGATGAGACGCCGCCTCCTCCGGAGTTATTCTGCCCAGTTTCAGCCAAGAATTGACCAAGGAATGATCTTCCGTCCGAAAAATGATCTTTCCTTTCCGGAACTGATAAATACGGCTATCTCCGATATGGGCGGCCAAAACCGAAGAGGGAGTGACATAAAGCATGGTCATGGTAGTTGCCATCCCTGTTGCCTCGGGATGCTCCGCGATGTATTTGTCAAAGCATGTCTCAACATATTGCACTGCCCGCTGTACAAAATGCTCATCAGGAATCCCTTCCAGAAACGTGGCGAAGAAAGACTGGAAGATATCACAAGCCAAAGCGCTGGCTACCTCTCCCCGTTCGGCCCCTCCTACTCCGTCACAGACCAAGAACAATCTCTCCTCCGGAGAGGCAAGCTCCGATTGAGGATAAAGGGCGTCTTCATTATTGGAGCGCCGCCCTTTGTCACTTACGGCTAACGGTTTTCCTAATGTTATATTCATAGTAATCTTTTTTACACGTTAAAGCGCAAAATCGTATGCCCGATGATAATCTCGTCATTATCATTCAACACCACGACCTCACCTTCATCTAAGTAATTACTATTATATAACGTATGATTTTTGCTATTATTATCCGAAAGATAATGTTTATATCCGCCTCTTTCATCTTTTTTCACTTCGATGCGGATATGTTCACGGCTCATCGAACGGTCTCCCGTATTGATCTTGATATTGGCATTCGAGGCAGACGACTTACGTCCTACCACAAACACCCCTTCGTGCAGAGGGAACACTTGCTCATCGGTATCAGGAGCAGACAGCACCGTCAATCTCCCGCTCGTTTCTTTCACCGGCTGAATCAGAATGGTCTCAGAATCGTCTGACGTACCATTCTTCTTCTCCATAACCAGTGAGATGGGGATAGCTTGTTTGCATTTGGGACACTTAAAGGAAGTAATGCCGAGGGGAAGCTTCCCCTCGTCTACTTTCAATCCTACCTGACAATGTGGACATTTTATCGATATCATACCATAAATGAAATATCTGAGCCATCTACATCAATTGAAAAAGCATCGTCCATCATGTCTGTATCCGACATCATTACCGTATCATCAGACAAAGTAATAAAATCTGTACCGTCGGCCTGTACGTCGTCAAGCATCACTGCTTCCAGTATGCCTCCGTCCCCTTCTACATCCACTACTACGGCATCGCCTAGCAAAGGAGCCTCTTCGCTATTGTCCAAAGTAACGAATGTATAATCATTCTCATGCATAATACTATCCCTTCCTTTTTATTATTTGTTATTATCCCGATGCAAAAATAGAAAAAGGATCAGTATTTGCTAACGATTATCATTCCTTATAATCAAATAGTTGGGATTTATGTACAAAAGGAGTGGTTTTCTTATACAAATCACTCATCCGTCCATTTGGCCTGACAGGAGGAAACCGGGCAATGTTTCTTGTTTTTTAAAGATTCCCACGGGATATCTCCCAGGAATGTCCCGCACTTAGGGCATACATAATCTATCTTAAAACGATTAGTCAAATCCTGAAGCTGACGGGGTATTTTTGCCGATTGACGGGCTCCTAAATAGACACCTACCACCGGGGCGCAAATTACCAGCACCATGCAAATGGCGTACCACAGCGTGCTGCCCTTTCCTACGGAATTATTAAGGACCAGTCCGATAATCCCCAAAAAGGCAAACGGCAAGGCTTGAAACAAGCGGGTCTTGAACTGGTTGGACGACTGAATCTTTATCTTTTCACGCGTATAGTCTTCATATACCTTTTTCAAAGCGTTAAACTCCTCGCTATAATCATTCTTGCTCCTCAGGAGCTCCTTGAAATCCAAAGAGCGGTCTTTGCCCAAACGTATCGTGTCGGCCGGCGTAACCCGCTTCTTCAACACCTGAGCTCCGTTCACAAAAGTCCCGTTCAACGAATTCAGATCCTCCAGCAACCAGCCACCATCCGCGTCACGCGTCAGCCTCGCATGGTGCCGGCTCACCTGCGGATCATCTATCACATAATCGTTGTCCGGACTCTTTCCTATCGTGATTACCATCATGCCTGTTTTTCTCCTTTTGCTTCTTCCGCATTTCGCTCAACCTCATTTTCCAAAGCCTCCTTCAGCACTTTGAGCGGATCTTTCGAGATGGTCAGCTCTTTGGGTTTCCCATCTTCAGTCAAAAGGAGCAGTTTTTGTTTCGGCAGGTTGATTTGCAATATATGATTCTTGTTTATGATATGACTTTTTCCCACACGCATCAATATCTGATTGCTTCCGGCCACCTGTTTTTCCAACAGTTCCTCTATTTTCCCGATATTAATGGCAAATGTGAATTGTATATTATTAGACAACAGAAGTTTCGTATAGTTTCTATCCGCCTCGAAATAAAGGATATGTCCGATCTTAATACGAAGCAGCTCATCTCTCGTCTTAATTATCAAATATCGATCCATCGCTTCTTTCTCTTTTTATCATTTTGCAC
>DWYO01000297.1 GCA_019118725.1 Candidatus Parabacteroides intestinavium
CCGGATAGTGAGTGGAAGGATAACCACTTCGTAGGCTGATTTCAGTATGGCTTGTGTGAGGATCATGGCGAAAAGTTCAGATAAGGGAATCAGTCCGCCGAAAGCTATCGGAAAGAAAATGAGGGAATCTGCACTTTCACCGACCAACGTAGAAAACACCGCACGCAAGGAAAAGTGCCGCCCGTGTGAGGCCAATTTCATCTTACTCATCACATAAGCATTCAGAAACGAGCCAATCAAGAATGCCAACAGGCTGGCTATGGCTATGCGTGGTGCCAATCCGAATACAAAGTTAAAGGCCTCTTCACCCTCCCAATAGGGTGCAGCCGGAAGAACCGTAGCCAGTTGTGCGAATGCAATGACCAGAAAGTTCGAAGCAAATCCGCTCCAAATAATCAGACGGGCCTTCTTGAATCCCCACACTTCGGCAATGCAGTCATTGATGATATACGATACGGGAAACACTATCAACCCTGCGGTAGCCGTAATGCCTGCAATCTGAACAACTTTGGTTTCCAATAAATTGGCTGCAATCAGGCATACATTGAACAAAATACCTAAAAGCATAAAAGGAATACTAACTATAGTCTTCTGCATATATATTCTTGTTTTTAACGAGGTTATTCAAGCACTCGGAGCCGCAAAGGTAACAATTTCCGCTCATTTTCACAATGCTGTCCATCATTGAAGTTGTTTGGACAATCGGATTGTGCATCTGTTTTAACCATCAAAGTGGGTGCGCGATTTCATTTTTGATGATTAATTTTCAATCCGTTTTGTGAGGGATTTAATGTATGAGTTTTGCTGCCCCTTAAAAAAAACCATTTGGAGATTCACATCTGAATCCTTACCTTTGTAAAGGAAAAAATAAGTACAAACAGATAGCAAGATGACGTTGACTAAGAATTCTCCATTGGTATTAGGGACAGAACCTATCAGTAAATTATTGACGCAATATGCCATTCCGGCAATTATCGCCATGACTGCCTCCTCATTATACAACATGACGGATAGTATTTTCATCGGACATGGAGTAGGGGCTTTGGCTATTGCTGGGCTGGCATTGACCTTCCCATTGATGAACCTAGCGGCTGCATTCGGATCGCTGGTCGGAGTGGGTGCCTCGACATTGGTGTCGGTCAAGTTGGGACAAAAAGATTATCAGGGCGCCAATCAGATGTTGGGAAATGTATTTATGCTGAACCTGATAGTCGGGATCGCTTTTTCTATCGTTTTTTTACTCTTTCTGGATCCGGTGCTATACTTTTTTGGGGCAAGTGAACAGACCATTCCTTACGCTCGTGATTATATGCGTGTTATCCTTTACGGGAATGTCATTACGCACATGTATCTGGGCCTGAATTCGGTGATGCGTTCGTCAGGATTCCCGCAGATGGCCATGTACATGACGCTAATTTCCGTATTCATCAATTGCCTGTTAAACCCGCTTTTCATTTTTGTGTTCAAGTGGGGCATCGTAGGATCGGCCTGGGCTACGGTCGTGGCACAATTGATTTCCTTGGTTGGCCAGCTGATTCACTTTTCACGTCCTAAGCAATTGCTGCATTTCCAAAAAGGAATTTACCGGTTGCGTAAAGACCTGGTTTCAGGTATATTTTCTATCGGATTATCCCCTTTCCTGATGAACGTATGTTCTTGCATGATTGTTATGTTAATCAACTTAGGATTGAAGGAGTATGGCGGAGATATGGCGATTGGCGCATACGGTATTGTGAACCGTATCGTCTTCCTATTCATCATGATTATCATGGGATTTAATCAAGGTATGCAACCCATAGCCGGTTACAATTATGGGGCACGGCATTTTCACCGCGTTCTTGAGGTAACGAAGTTGACAACCTGGTGGGCTATAGGTGTGGCTACGGCCGGATTCCTCCTTTGCCAGTTGTTCCCCTCATTTATAGTGGGATTTTTCACCACCGATCCAGAACTGATCAGTGCTGCGGTCTACGGATTGCATATTGTGTTTGGAGTATTCCCGATTGTAGGTTTTCAGATGGTAGCCACAAATTTCTTTATGTCAATTGGTATGTCACGTAAAGCTATTTTCTTATCTTTGACACGTCAATTGCTGTTTTTGGCTCCTTGCCTAGTCTTTTTGCCCAAAATATGGGGTACATTCGGGGTCTGGGTAAGCATCCCAATTGCGGATTTGACCGCTACAGTGGTTACCGCCATTGTCCTGATCCGACAATTTAGGGCGTTCTCAAAGGACAAAGCTACAGAGAACCGGATATAAGATATCAATTGGATACTAAAGCTTTGTCAACTAAAAAGGTAACGAACAAACAAACTAAAAAACTAAAAAACTAAAAAATATGCGAATACCAAAACATGCAAGTAAAATGTTTTGCGGGACCATTCTGGTAGGTTCGTTGGCATTTACATCTTGCGAAAATCAAACATTCAACACAGAGATTAATCTGATACCAGAGCCATCTGAGATGAGTATTTCTTCAGGAATATTCAAAATAGATAGTGCCGGATTATTGGGTAGTACACCCTCCAAACAGGTGCGTTTCCAGATAGATCCCAATTTGTCGGAGATTTCGGTAGAAGGATACACCTTGAAAGTAGACCGTGAGGGAGTAGAACTGACTGCCCGGACGGAAGCGGGGCTTTTTTACGGGAAACAAACGTTACTTCAATTGTTGACACCTGATGGTCTGCCTTTTGTACAAATCACAGACTCTCCCCGGTTTGCTTATCGCGGATTGCACCTAGATGTTTCCCGTCATTTTTTCCCGAAAGAAGAAGTGATGAAAATCCTGAATGCGATGGCTTACTATAAGTTGAACACTTTGCACCTGCACCTGACAGATGCTGCGGGCTGGCGCATTCAGATTGACAAGTATCCCAAGTTGACATCGGAAGCCTCCCACCGAACGCAATCCGACTGGCGTGAATGGTGGGATAAAGGTACAGACCGGAAGTATCTGAAAGAGGGTACTCCTGGTGCATACGGAGGCTATTATACAAAAGATGATATCCGGGATATTCTGGCCTATGCGAAGGAAAAGCATGTCAATGTCATTCCGGAAATCGAATTCCCCGGACATTCGGAAGAGGTTTTTGTTGCCTATCCCGAATTGTGTTGTGCCGGGAAGCCCTATACCAGTAGTGATTTTTGCATCGGCAATCCGAAATCGTTCCAGTTCATGGAAGATGTACTGACTGAGGTCATGGAGCTTTTCCCATCGGTCTATATTCATGTCGGAGGAGATGAAGCTTCAAAAGCCGCATGGAAGAAATGTCCGAAATGCCAGGCTTTGATGAAAAAGGAGGGGCTGAAGGATGTCAATGAATTGCAAAGTTATATGATTCATCATGCGGATGAGTTCCTGACGAGCAAAGGACGCAAGATGATAGGCTGGGATGAGATTATGGAGGGAGGCCTCTCTCCGCAAGCTACCGTCATGTCTTGGCGTGGGGAGTCTGCCGGATTCCGAACTGCTCGGATGGGGCAAGATGTGGTGATGACTCCGGGCAATTATATGTACCTTGATTTCTACCAGGCCGATCCACGTAAACAACCTTTCGCAATAGGAGGGTATACCCCGATCCGGAAAGTGTATAGCTATAATCCGCTACCCAAAGATTCACTGAGTGCAGAGGAAGCAAAACATATTCTTGGAGTCCAGGCAAATACATGGACTGAATACATCACGACACCAGAGCATCTGGAATATATGATGTTTCCTCGGGCCTTAGCCGTAGCTGAGATCGGTTGGACTCCGCAAGAGAAACGGGATTGGCAAGACTTCAAACCACGTGTAAACGCACAAATCCCGGTACTGAGAAAGATGGGACTGAACCCATACCCGCTCTCCTACGAACTGGATTTCTCGATGGATGTGGATACGCTGGACAAAAAAATAACGGTTTATTTGGACGCTGAGAAATATCCGGCTGAGATTCATTATACAACGGATGGTTCTATACCCACCCAAGCTTCACCGGTCTATAAGGATGGCATTCTGGTGAAGGACTCGGCTGATATCCGGGCGGCTATCTTCGAACAAGGACAGATGATGGGAGAGCCTTCGGAAAAGCGTATCGATTACCATCGGGGAATCGGTAAATCGATTCATTTCAACAATCGCCTGTATCCGGGCTATATGGCCGGAGGCGAACAGGCTTTGCTGGATGGGTATCGGGGAGGCCTGACCTATCTGGACGGACGTTGGCAGGGATATACCGATAATTTGGATTGCGTGATTGATATGGGAATGCCGACACCTATTCATTCGGTTTCAATCCGTTGCATGCAGTTGACCGGCCCTTGGGTATATCAACCTCTGGAGGTGGAGTTGTTAACCTCAGAGGATGGCAAGGAATATGTATCGCAAGGGGTTATCCCAACAACTATTTCTCCGGATGATGCGATGCTGAACTTCCAGACGTATGCCTTTACGGGAAATTGGCAAGCACGTTATATCCAGCTGAAAGCCAAAAACCAGAAAGGATTCATCTTTACGGATGAAATCGTAATCTGGTAAGTAGATAAGTTTAGTTTTTGGAAAGAATTGAAACAGGACAAGAACAAAAACTTATAACCTTAAAAACGAAAAACGAAAGAATTTAAAAAACTTAAAAGCTTAAAAATGAGACGTCAATTATTAGCACTTTTGCTCTGTGGAGGCTTATATGCTTCCGCTCAGCAACCGGTCGATTTTGTGAATCCATTCATAGGAACCAGCAATTTCGGCACAACAAATCCCGGAGCGGTATGCCCTCAGGGAATGATGAGCGTTACGCCATTCAATGTAATGGGCTCACCAACCAACGCATTCGATAAAGATGCCCAGTGGTGGTCTACCCCTTATACTTCGGATAACGATTTTTTCACGGGGTATGCGCATGTAAACCTGAGCGGTGTGGGATGTCCGGAACTTGGGAGCCTGCTTCTGATGCCTACTTCAGGTGAGCTGAATGTAGATTACAAGCAATATGGTAGCCATTATCGGGATGAAGTGGCCCGCCCTGGATATTATAGCAATTTCCTGACGAAGTATAACATCAAAACAGAGGTAACTGCTACTCCCCGCACCGGGCTTGCCCGTTTTACTTTCCCGAAAGGAGAGGGGAATATCCTGCTTAACCTTGGGGAAGGACTGACTAACGAATCAGGAGCAACGGTTCGTTTTGTAAATGATACCGAGATAGAAGGCAGCAAGCTTTTAGGTACGTTTTGCTATAATCCGCAAGCGGTATTCCCGATTTATTTCGTGATGCGTATCAACAAGGCTCCCAAAGAACGTGGTTATTGGAAGAAACAACGTCCGATGGAGGGTGTAGAAGCGCAATGGGATGTCCATGCCGGGAAATATAAACTCTATACCAAATATACTCGTGAGATAAGCGGAGATGATATAGGTGTTTGGTTCCGTTATGATACCGAAGAGCAGGCACAGATAGAGGTGAAAATCGGGGTTTCATTCGTGAGCATAGAGAATGCCCGTGAGAACTTAGACAAAGAACAACCGGGTTTCGATTTTGAAGGTACGGTCAATGCAGCCCGTTCTGCATGGAACAAAGACCTGTCCCGCATTAGTGTAGAGGGAGGAACGGATGACGAAAAGACAATTTTCTATACCGGATTGTATCATCTCCTGATTCATCCCAACATCTTGCAGGATGTGAATGGCGAATATCCTAAAATGGAAAGCCTGGAAACCGGAAAGACATCAGGCAACCGGTATACGGTCTATTCCTTGTGGGATACCTACCGGAATGTCAGTACCTTAATGACTTTGCTCTTCCCGGATCGCCAGCTAGATATCATCAATACAATGATAGATATGTATAAAGAAAACGGGTGGCTTCCGAAGTGGGAACTTTACGGACGTGAGACTTTCACGATGGAAGGTGATCCCGCTATTCCTTATATCGTAGATGCATATATGCGCGGCTTGAAATCGTTTGATATCGAAACTGCTTATGAAGCTATGCGTAAAGGAGCAACCACTCCAGGTGAATATAATCTTCTCCGTCCTGACGCCAATGATTATTTCAGCTTAGGGTATGTACCCTTGCGCGAACAATATGACAACTCCGTTTCCCATGCGTTGGAATATTACATTGCCGATTGGAATTTGTCTAAGTTTGCGGAGTCATTGGGGAAGAAAGAGGATGCCCAGCTGTTTCTCCAACGCTCAATGGGGTATAAACATTATTATTGCAAGGATTTCGGAACGCTTCGTCCCATATTGCCCGATGGTACATTCTATTCTCCGTTCGACCCGAAACAGGGAGCCAATTTTGAACCTTGTCCGGGATTCCACGAAGGAAACGCTTGGAATTACACATTCTATGTCCCGCATGATATAAAGGGCTTAGCAAAGCTAATGGGAGGATCAAAAGCGTTCATCAATAAGCTTCAAAGTGTATTTGATGATGGCAATTATGATCCTGCCAACGAGCCGGATATCGCTTATCCCTATTTATTCAGCTATTTCAAAGGAGAGGCTTGGCGTACACAGAAAGAGGTGCATGATGCGTTGAAATCAGGTTATCATAATGCGCCTAATGGGGTTCCCGGAAATGAAGATACCGGAACAATGTCTGCATGGGCTATATTCTCAATGTTGGGATTCTATCCGGCATGTCCAGGAGATGTGAACTATGTATTGACATCGCCTACTTTCGACAAGGTAACTATTCATTTGGATAAACGTTTCTATCCGGCCGGTGATTTGGTGATAGAATCCAAGCATGAAACTCCGGAATCTATTTATATTCAGGAAATTAAGACAAAAGACAAAAAATTGAAAGGCTATACCATCTCACATGAGGATTTGGTAAATGCAGGTACTCTGCAATTCACTTTAGGGGAAACTCCTAAGAAATAGACTTTCATACCCGCCTGTCTGCCGTAAAAAATGGGCAGAATTTCAAAGACGGTTTGTCAAAATATAAAATTGCAC